>CAZAKS010000087.1:0-4165 GCA_964485975.1 Candidatus Woesearchaeota archaeon | reverse complement strand
AAGAACAATTAGATAATATAAAAACTAGGCTTTCAAGATTAATAAGATTATTAAAGATATTTGAAAGAGATATTCAATCTGTTAAACATAATCAAGAAGAATATGAAAGAAGTAAAGATACAGATGGAGCATATGTTATGGAAAATCTTTGGAAAGAAGGTAAAAAATCACTAAAAGAAGATAAAGACAAAATAAATAATTTGGCAAGTGACATAATGTTAGATTTTAATACTATTAATTCTAGTATAAGAGATTCTTTATAATTAATATATAAAAGAAGTCTATTAAGATAAACTATCTCCAATATTAACAGTCCAAATTACATGTTGTTTAAGAGCATTATCAATTCCTTTTATACCTTCTTGGGAATATTTTGTTAAATTTAAAAAACCTCTTAATGAAACATGTTCCTCATTTTCATTTAAACCTCTTACCAATATATTAGAAACTGGACAAGTACCTTTTTAAATTAAAGTAGAAGAAAATCCATTTGCAGAAGGAGACCAGTTTAAAGTAGTTAATATCTCTACTGCAATGATCTTAACACCATTTTCTGTTTCATAAGGAGTATCTAATTGTATTTTTGTTTTAATCTCTACAGGCAAATCTATCGGCTTATACCCCCATACCACTTCTACATCATTTTCCTCATTTAAAGGTTTCTCTTCAAAAACAGGTAATTTTACTTTTTGATCTAAAATTGATAATATATGTGAACCTACCCTCTCTTCACTTACAGTTTTTTCTACTATTCTTTGTTTAAAAGGCATTGATTTATTATCATAAACAACTTGAGTAGTGTTTCTCATAGAATAAATCATAATCTCTGATGTTATAAATTTTTCCTTTATAGGTTCCACTAATCCCTATTAAAACAAACAATAAACTTTTTAAAGAAAATCAAATTCTAATCCCTAATGAAAGAGCTATTCAGGAAAGTATACTACAAAAATTACAAAAAATTATTCATAATTCCAATAGTAATCCTAGTAGCCGCAATAATAATTCTAGCTGTACAATACACGCAAACTGGAGATATCATAGAAAAAGATGTATCTCTAAAAGGTGGAATCACTGCAACTATATATACAGCAGAAGAATTCCCAGATCTTGAATCTCAATTACAAGAATCTTTTCCTGGAAAAGACCTAATTGTTAGAGACATAAGTAAGTTTGGTTCTGATGAACTTCTTGGAATTTCTATAGAAATAAGTGATGTTGAACAAGAAGAATTAAGAAATGAAATAGAAACCATTACTGGAATAACATTAGACTCTGACAATTTCTCAATAGAAATAGTAGGTTCATCTTTAGGAGAAAACTTCTACAAACAAATGATGATTGCAATATTACT
The DNA here is from genome assembly GCA_964485975.1 of Candidatus Woesearchaeota archaeon. Classification (GTDB taxonomy): domain Archaea; phylum Nanobdellota; class Nanobdellia; order SCGC-AAA011-G17; family GW2011-AR17; genus JABHZQ01. The sequence goes on along the minus strand of CAZAKS010000087.1, from coordinate 2,811 downwards.
TGCTTTTATCTTCATGGCAATTGTTGTTTTTATCACATTCAGAATGTGGGTACCCTCTTTAGCAGTTGTATTCGCAGCATTCTCTGATATTGTGATCACAATGGCTATCCTTAACATAGCAGGAATAAGACTATCCACAGCAGGTATAGCCGCCTTACTATTACTAATAGGTTATTCAATTGACACAGATATCTTACTTACAACAAGAATTCTAAAGAAAAGAGAAGGAACAATCTTTGAAGGAATTATGAGTTCAATGAAAACAGGACTAACTATGTCTATTACAACAATTGTAGCTCTATCAGTAGGTTACCTTGTTGCAACTTCTCTAGTACTAAAACAAATGTTCCTAATTATTGTTATTGGTCTACTTGTTGATATTATAAATACATACTGTATGAATGCAGGATTACTAGTTTGGAATGCAAAAAAGAAACGAGGCTTAGAATGAAAAACATATTCACATGGAGAGTTTGGATATTACTACTTTTCATAGTTCTAGCTATAATTGCAATAAACCCTACACCAAATGCAGAGGGAATTGAAGTTAAAAGTGTTCCTTCAGGTTCAGAAATTTCAGAACAAGGATTATCACAAGGTGAAATCTTATTAACAATAAATGAAAATGCAATTAATACTATTGACGACTACAATGATGCAATAGCAGAACTTCAATATGAATCACAAGAAATTGAAATAAAAACAACAGAAGAAACATTAACCTATACCATAACAAATGATATTCAATTCTTAATTGATGAAAACCTAACAATATACAACTCAGAACTTCTAGAAGATTCAACACTCTTAGAAGTAAATGGACAAGAGATTGATACTTATGAAGAATTTGATGCAGTATTAGATGTTATAATTCCTAAACAAAAACTAATCATCAGAACAGATGAAGGAGAATATGCTTATCTATCAAGAGAGGTTCCAGATCTAACAATTGGTGAAGCTGCAAAATCAAATCTATTAATGGGATTAGATTTACAAGGAGGAACAAGAGTTCTTCTACAACCTATAGCTGAAGATGAAGTATCTGACGCAGATATCACTGATCTTATTAGTGTACTTGAAAATAGACTTAATGTATATGGTCTTTCTGACATAAAAATAAGAACTGCAGAAGACTGGGCAGGAAACAAGTTCGTTCTAATTGAATTAGCAGGTACAACAGAAGGAGAAGTTCAAGAATTAATATCACAACAAGGTTTCTTTGAAGCTAAAATAGGTGAAGAAACTGTATTCATTGGTGGAAAAGAAGACATACCCTATGTATGTAGAGATGATGGATCCTGTTCTGGAATAAGATCTTGTGATCCAATTGGAGATCAAACCTACTGTCAATTTGAATTTCAAATAACTCTATCTCAAGAAGCAGCTGAAAAACAAGCAGCAGCAACAGAAGCTCTTGAAGTTGTCTATGATGAATCAGGTAGTGGATATTTATCAGAAAATCTAGATTTATATCTTGATGGAGAACTAGTAGATTCATTAAGAATTTCAGAAGGTCTTCAAGGTAAGGCAACAACATCAATCGCAATCTCGGGTCCAGGTTATGGACTTAACAAAGCAGAAGCAGTAGAAGATGCATCCTCAAACATGGACCAATTACAAACCATTCTAATCACTGGTTCACTTCCATTTGATATTGAAATAGCAAAAATGGATAGTATCTCTCCAATCATGGGAGAAAGTTTTGTTAAAAATACAATTTGGGTTGGATTAATTGCAATATTTGCAGTTGCAATTATAATCTTCATCAGATATAGAGCGTGGAAAGTTGTTCTTCCAATGATCTTTACAGGTATATCAGAATTAATTCTTATTTTAGGATTTGCAGCAGCAGTTGGTTGGAATCTAGACATGGCAGCAATAGCAGGTATAATTGCAGCAATTGGAACTGGTGTTGATGATCAAATTGTTATTGTAGATGAAGCAATGAAAGGTGTAAAAGAAAGATTCAGTAACTGGAAAAAAAGATTAAAAACTGCATTCTTTATCATCTTTGCAGCATATGCAACAACAGTAGCAGCCATGATTCCATTATGGAATGCAGGAGCAGGTTTAATTAGAGGATTTGCATTGACAACTATTGTAGGAGTGACAATGGGAGTTCTAATAACAAGACCAGCATTCGCAAATATAATAGAAAAACTCTATGAAGAAGATTAATTAGCAGCATCAAAAATAGATCTTAAAAAAGCATATTCTATAGCCTTATCAGGATGACCAACTGCAAAATTAACAACCTCTCTCTCAGTTGTTCTAGTCTTAAACAAATCGTGTCTCTGTCTAGGATCTGTATTAGCCATAAAATCCTGTTCAAAAGTTCTTCCTTGCAATTCAACACATTTCCAAGCCAACCATTGTTTTAATTGATCCTCACTAATTCCACCCAAACCATCTAAAAAATCCCTATTAAGTTTACCCCTAAAATGAACCCCCCTATATCCTGAACTCTTAGGTCTATCAAAAAAATTCTTCACATCTGCTCTTTTTACATCCCAATTAGATGAGAGTAAAGCAAAGTGATATACAAATCTTCCAACATCTGAATCAGTAGGAAATAAAACTCTAAATCCTAAATGATCCCATAACTTTTTCTTCCTATTAACATACTTAGCTAAAAAATATTTATCAGGAACATTTCTCTTTAATCTACTCTCAAAAACAACATCAGGTGCATACCTTCTAATAACTCTAAGTTTTAGTTTATCTAACCTTTCTTCTCTATTCAATGGCCTATTAGAAACTTTTCTCCTAAGCAAAACTTCTAAAGGTACATCTCCATTTAAAGCATGCATG
>CAZAKS010000086.1:768-4185 GCA_964485975.1 Candidatus Woesearchaeota archaeon | reverse complement strand
AAGAATATTAGAAAACCCTATGAGATTATAAGGGGGCCTGCAATTGTGAGGGGTGCTGTTTATTTGAAAGAATTAACTCCTGATTTTGGATTCCAAAAGAAACTAGAAAAAGCAAATAAAAAAGACATTCTAAAGAAACTAGAAAAAGCAAAAACAGAACTATCTAAACATTTAAGAAACATGTATATCGACGATAATAAATTAAGAATAGTAACCTCTAAACAAGAGGCAAAACAAAAAGCAAAAGCAATTAAAAAGTTAGGATATGTTCCATATGTAACTCAAGAACTTGCAACTTATGATCAGTTTGAATTAGAGTCAGAAGAACTTTAAGTATATTCTTTAATATTATGCTGCCAGTATTCATATACTAGCCATCCAACCAGAAGAATAGCATCAATACCTGCAAAGATAGTCCCACCAAAGATAGATCCGGGCAATAAATTCAAGCCCCAACCAGTACTAAATAAGGGATAAATTGGATAAACTGTACCAGATAATACTCCATCCAAAAAAACATGCAAAAACCAGCCAAAACCAACAACAATAAACACCTTACCTAACTTATTTTTATATCTCATAACAAGCAGACCAATAAAAAATATCACAATAGGAATAACAAAGTTATGAGTAAATAATCTATGAACTTCAACTAATGAAAAAACTCCTGAAGTAAACCAATATATCAATACATCAATATCTGGTAACAAACCAGCCAATCCACCAATAAGAACTAAATAGAGTGGAAAATCCTTTCTTTTCACAATATGATGTCTAAAGAAACTTAATATAATCAAAGCTAACAATACGTGTGTTACTGCATTTGGCATTGTTTTTATTAAAGAAAACAAGTTTAAAAAGATTCTTATCTAACTTCTATTACATCTGGAGCATTTGGCCCTCTTGCATAAAGTTCAACAAAATCTTCAAGTATTTGAGTAGAGTCTCTTTCATAAATAGAAAGATTTGCTCCTTCTCCACCATACAAGATTCTATTATCTCTTAATCTTGTAACAGATTCTTCTCCATAATCCACAACTCTAATTTCATCTCCATAGAATTCAATAGAAGAACTAGCACTCCCATGTTCCATTATGGTTTCTATTGGATGATCACTTCTACCTGCCTTGTAAGTATAAGCAGACATAATTCCTCCGTCAACAGGATTCTGTTTAACTATAAGTAAATGATTATAACCATCAATTTGAACACCTCTAGCAATTATTCTTACTCCACCTATATCTTGATCATAAATTAATCCTTCTTGACTATTTAATGCAGCAGGCACCTCACTACCTAGGTAAGAAGAAGTATATAGTTCTCTCATTATTGGAGCTAGATCTGATCCTGCAGACACTTCTGTTAATGAATCCAATGGTCCAAAAAATTGATCTTCTAATTCATCAATTCTTTGTTCATGATCTCTTTCTTGTTGAGCTATTTGATCTTCTAATTGATTTTGTAAAACAGTTAATGCTGGTTTTTGAGAAGTTAAATAAGCAGCAACACCCACTCCTCCTATTCCTGCCAAAATAGCAAGACCTGTAACTCCAATTACAATCTTCCTTCCAGCCCTTCTAAGTCTCAATATTCTTCTCTCTTTATTTCTATGAGCTTCAGCCTCTTTAGCAGCTCTTTCCCTAGCCCTGTCCTCAACTTCACTAAAAATCCTTTGAACATCTCCAGGAGAAATTTCATGATCAAAAGCATGAGTGGTATCCACTGCAACAACCATAGCAGTTAATCCATCATAACCCCTTCCTTTTCTTTCACCTTCAGTTAAGGCAACAAGCCTATCATGAATATAATCTAGTTCAGTATCTGTAGGCTCTCTTCCTAATGTTCTCCTTAATCTTTCTTCATATTCCTGTCCTTCATGAACAGGTCTCCTCGAAGTCCTAGTAGCCTCTGCCATATTAGAAAAAATTAAATTAATATTTATAAGAGTTTCTATTGTAACCACTATAAAGTAATATTAAAAACCAACCACCAAAATATTTATTAATCTTACAAAACTCATTTCCATTATGGATATATACAAGGCAGATAAATTAATTGCAAAAGAGGTTAAAATTTGTAAAACTGTACTCTCAAGAATGAGAGGATTAATGTTCAGAGCAAAGATAAAACCTTTATTATTAGCACAAAAGTATGAGTCAGTTATAGCAATCCATATGTTCTTTGTATTTAGTAGAATAGATGCAATCTGGTTAAATAAAGACAAAGAAATAGTGGAAATAAAAAGATCCTTACTTCCTTTTTCACCATTAGCTCTATCCACAACACATGCGAAATATGTTCTAGAACTACCTCGATATGCAGCAAAACCTCTTGAGATAGGGGATAGACTAGAATTCTTATAGAAAACTATAAAAGAAACTATCTCTTAGATATTTATATGATTACAGAACCTTTAAAGTTATCTGCAAAAGATCTAGCTGAAGAATTATCCAAACAAGAAAACAAAGCAGATCTAATTTTATTCTTAAAAAAATCTGAATTTTATTCTAGTATAACTCAAAGAAAGAGAAAAACAATACTAAGAAGTCTACAAATTCCAAGAACATTCCATAATGAAGATTTTAAAGGAGCAAACCTAAAATTTGCAAACCTAGTCAATACAAGATTTATAGAATGCAAATTAGATGGGGCAGATCTAACCTCTGCAAACCTAGAAGGGGCAGAATTAAGAAATTCTTCATGTATTACTACAAAGTTCATAAAAACAAAATTAGAAAGAACAGATTTAAGGTGGGTTATTCTAATAAATGCAGATTTTAGAGGTGCAAAATTCAAAGAAACAACAATCTCTCATGCTGATTTCCACAATGTGAGAAACTTCACTCAAAAACAACTTAACAAGTGTCTTGGAACTCATTTTGTAAATAATCTTCCAGAAGAATTAGAGATACCTCCATTTGGAAGAGTAGAGGTACCAAGAAAATTATTACCTTGGTGGCAAAGACTCATTCCATTCTTTAGATAGAAAACTATATATACCTTTTAACGCAATAAACAATTATGATAGAAATATGTGCAGTAGGTGGCTATTCAGAAGTTGGAAAAAATATGACAGCCATCAAAGTTGATGATGAAGTGATTATTTGTGATATGGGATTCTATTTACCTGAAATTATTAAAATACAAGATGAAGAGATAATTAAAGAAAAACTTACAAAAAAAACATTACAATTCCATGGTGGAATCCCAAATGATACAGTAATCAAAAAATGGAAAAATAAGGTAAAAGCAATAGCAGTAACTCATGCCCATCTAGACCACATCGGTGCAATTCCTTACATGGCAGAAGATTACAATGCACCAGTATATGGAACACCTTATTCTATTGAAGTTTTAAGTCAAATATTAAAAGATGAAAAAATCTCTGAGGAGCGCAGCATCGGGTAAATCACACCA
>CAZAKS010000086.1:0-758 GCA_964485975.1 Candidatus Woesearchaeota archaeon | reverse complement strand
ATAACATTGACTTTATCCAACTCTAATGCTTCTGTAAAAATATCAGATAAGATATCAATAGAATTTGTTAACATGACCCACTCAACTCCACAAACTGTTATGATAGCAATACATACTCCTTATGGTTCTATAATCTATGCAAATGATTTCAAATTCGACAATCATCCAGTGTTAGGAAAAAAACCCAACTACAAAAGATTAGAAGAGATAGGAAAAGATGGAGTTATAGCATTAATAGCTGATTCATTGTATGCTAATGCTAATATGAAAACCCCTTCTGAAAAAGTAGCTAAGGAACTTCTAAAAGATGTACTCTTAGGAACAAACAACAAAGACCATCTAGTTATCGTTACAACCTTTGCATCACAAATTGCAAGATTAAAATCAGTAATAGAGTTTGGTAAAAAAATGAACAGGAAGATTGTATTCTTAGGAAGAAGTCTTCACAAATATGTTACAGCAGCTGAAAATATAAAGCTTGTAAATTTCTCAAAAGATGTAGAATTAGTTGGATTCGCTTCACAAGTAAAAAGAAAACTAAAAGAGATCCAAAAAAATCCACAAAAATACCTTGTAGTCTGTACTGGAAACCAAGGAGAACCAAGAGCAGTCCTTACAAGACTTGCCCTATCTGAATTACCATTTACTTTCAAATCAGGAGATCATGTTGTTTTCTCTTGTAGAGTTATTCCTTCTCCTATTAATATAGCTAATAGATCTATTCTAGAAGAAAAGTTAAAAGAAAAAGGTGTGAGGAT
>CAZAKS010000085.1:0-4200 GCA_964485975.1 Candidatus Woesearchaeota archaeon | reverse complement strand
AAGCATCCCTCCAAACAACTATTTCCTCAGCACCAGTCTGCAATCCCTTTCTAACTTCTCTTCTTGCCCTATTCTCACCTAACCGAAAAGTCAAAGATCTTACCACATCTAAATTTCCTTCAACCAAAGTGTCAAGTTCTGCATTAGTATAAACCATAAGACCCTTATTTTTATATTCCTTAAAAACTAAATGTAAGTCAATTCAATATCCTAATTCTTTATTAACAGAAAATATTATAAATTCATAATTATTTCCAAATAATAATGAAAGCAGTAAAAAACCTTTTAATGATTATAAACTATCAAACAGTGATTGTTACTGCATTAGCTATACTATCCACATTTCTTTGTGTGAAGTTTGAATTATTTGCTAATTTTCCAATGACTGTTGTTGCAACAGCAGTTATTTTTCCCATTGTCTTCTCAATTGGAGGAGCATACAAAAGAAGAGAAAATGCCTTAAAAGAATATGGTAGTCTAAAAAGCCATGGTAGAGCTATCTTCTTTGCAAGTAGAGACTGGTTTGAAAAAACAGATTCTAAATTACAAAAACAATTACAGAATAAATTAAAAGACTTATTAGTTGATTCTCGTACTCTTTTCAAAGAACCACTTAAAAAAATGGAAGATAACGAGAAAAAAGTCTACCGAGATTTCTCAGATCTATCTCAAATAATAAAAGAATTCAAAAAAAGAGGACTATCTAATGGAGAGGTTTCCAGAAGCAACCAATACCTATCCAAAATGCTTGTTGCCTTTGAAAATATCAAACATATCTATGAATACAGAACACCAAAAACACTAAGAACTTACAGTAAAGTATTCATCTTCATATTACCTATTATTTATGGCCCTTATTTTGCCCATATTTCATTAGACTTTTCATCACAATTAACTTATATTATACCTGCACTATTCAGTGTAGTACTTGTAAGCCTAGATAACATCCAAGACCAGCTAGAAAATCCATTTGACCAGCTAGGTGAAGATGATGTTATTCTAAATGCAGAGAAGTTTGCTAAGAATTTGACATTAGAATCTAAGTAAGATTCTCATCTAAAAATTTCTTTAACTCATCTAAATCCTTCTTGTTAGCATCATAATATAAAGTCTTTATACCTACAGACCTAGCACTTTCAACAGCTTCTAATTTATGCTCAAAATAAACAACCCCTTCAGCCTTTAAACCATTATGTTTAAGCATTATCTCATAATATTTAGGATCTGTTTTTTCAGGATTATGTCCCAAAGTAAACACCTTATATGGAATTTTATCTAAACCATGAGTTTCCATCTGCTCATCACTAGCACTTGTTAGAATAATCTTCTTATTAGGATACTTCTCAAGTAAATCATACATCTCTTGAAAGACCCCTTCTCCCTTAATCACAAAGGCATTAATTGCATCAACCAATATTGTTTTCATAAATAAAGAATAATTAAGAAATTTATAAAAGTTTTCAATATCTAATCAGTTTTCTTAGAAAACCTTCTCACACGATCAGCCAAATGTTCTTGAAATCTTCTCCTTATTGCTTGTTCTTCTTCATCAGTAACAGGTATAAATCTATCTTCAGAAATTCCATGCTCTCCACACTCTTCAAAATATGAATCAGGAACAAAATCAGGAACTCTAAAGTAAACCCTAACTCTCTCTCCATTTCCTGTATGAATATGAACAGCTCTAGATAATTCCACACCAAAATCAAAAGGATCTGGTTTTCCAGTAGCTGTAATCTCAAAATCGCTTTTTCCTCTCCGCCTATCAGGACCAATCCCTACATACACTACTCCCCCATTAGCTCTATAGTTTCCAGGTTCACAAAATAAATGTTCACGCTTAACAACATAAATATCTACATCTTTCATTCTAATCAAAAAAATAAGTTTATTTTTAAGTTTTTATATTCTAGAATAAAATCCGCCGAGGCTGGACTGACATAAGGTTTTATGTGCGTCTAAACCTCTTATTTCTTGGATTTCTCCAATATTTAAGTTATAGGGTGAAGAAGTATATAAGTTTTGTGTTACAAGGGAATACAAGAGGCCTACAAGGTTGAAAATTCACAAAAAAATTCAACTCTGTATTTATTAAGTCTCAACTAACTTTAAAATTCATGGTTGCAAACAGAACATTAGTTATCAGAATTACAAAAGAATTATATAATAAACTTAAGGAAGATTCCAAAAGAGAAGGATATTTACAGATTTCTCCATATATTAGGAAAATCATCATGAAAAATGCAGGATGAAGAAAAACTCCCAAAATGGTGTGAAATTCTATTAGAACTACTTAAATTAAATTCAAAAAAAGAAAAAATTAAGCTTTTTTAGTTTTCCAATCCATTTTTTTTAATGGTTTTCCACAATATCCACAATAGACATGACCTGGTTGTACAGGTTTTCCACATGCAGGACACTTTGTACTACTTTGTGCTTTTAATAATTCAGCAATTTTTCCTTGTAATGCAGTAATACTCTCCCTTGCTCTATTAACATCTGAATCTAACAAAGTTCTAATACTATTAATTTCATTAGCTAATTTTGGTTGGCCTGCACCACCAAGAAGAGACTGAACCATTCCTAAGGCTTTTTTTGCTTTAGGGATTTTACCTGCCCCAACTTGAATTAAAACTAGTCCTAACATATCTCTTGCGTCTTCTAGATTTTCAATAGTTTCACTTGCCATAATATTTTTCAGTGTTTTTTTATATTTAAAGATATCTATTGTTCGGTTGATGTATAATTAATCGTCTCATAAAATAAAAAAGTCACTTACAAAGTAAGTCTTTATTCCTGAGGTGACTAATTTGGATTTTTTGGTGTTATTTATCGTCTGAAGTTCTTCAAAAAATAGCTGAAATTTCATTGTCTGTTTTTAGCTATTTTCCCCTTCAGCCCCAAAATGTCACTTAAGAGATAATCTCTTATTCATGAAGTGACATTTTCACCATTTTTAAGCAGATTTACCGACGAGAGAGCTAAGCAAAAACATTAATTTTTTACTGTCAATTTTTGCCCCTAACAAAAGTGTCACTTAAAGATTAATCTTTAATATATAGGGTGACTATTTTACCTTTTTTCGTAATCTCTCTCGTCGACAACAACCCAAAAACAGGCCAATTTTTCACTGTCAATTCTTTATAAAGGACTTTTCCAAAATAGACACCTTTTGCAACAGCAAATTTTGCACTTCTGGATCTTGAATTAGCTTATTCATCATCTCATCAGCAATATCTCTTTTTTCTTTTTGCTCTTGTAACTCCATTGCAACTTGCAAATCTAAAATTCCAGCACACTTGCAACAATACCTTGCATTGTGTGAATTGATTGTATCACATTTAGGACATTTTTTTGGTCGAAGTTTTGGTTTTTCTCTTTCTCTTTCAGATTTTATTCCACTCAAAGCTAACAAAGTGTTATCAACTTCTTTTCCACTCATATGAACATAAGTTGAAGGCATATCACTACCTTGAACCCACCCAAAATATTGGTTCATTTGAAATTCAGTCAAATGGTTTGCTAGAAAAGTTGCTCTTGCATGTCTAAAGGAATGTGGATTACATCTTTTGTTTATTTTGGCTTTCTTAAAAATATCTTTCAAAATTTTACAAAACATTTGATAAGACAAAACTTCTTTTTTTCCATTGAAACCAACCCACAAAGGGCAATCTCTTTCATCTTTAAATGGATGGTTATTAATCCATGTAATCAAATAAGATGTTGAATTAATTATTCTAATTTGCCTTGCTCCTGTTTTTCCAAACACATTTAAAACAGCACCATACTCATCCACTTTAACATTTTTAATCTTTAGATTTCCTACTTCTCCAATTCTACAACCAGATTCATACAAAATAGAAACAAAGGCTTTATCTCTTGAGTTGGTCGTTGCATCAATTAATCTAGAAACTTCTTTCTCTGTTAATAGATCTCCTTCAGATGGAAGCCTTAATTCTGATTTTTTCAAATTAGTATTAATCCAAGAAACCTCTTCTGGATATTTTTCATCATTGCCTTTCAACCACTTGTAGAATCTTTTAATCATTACCTTGTATCCTTGTTTAGTCCATGGAGAATAATCTCTGCCATTAATAACCTTAACAAAGTTCATTATATCTTCTTTCTTTACTTTTCTAAAGTCTTTTTTAATAATCTCAGCACTTAGTTTTAAAATTTCTAAATATTTAGACAAACGAG
>CAZAKS010000084.1:0-4261 GCA_964485975.1 Candidatus Woesearchaeota archaeon | reverse complement strand
ATGTTATTGTTCAGGCAGGAGTTGTTTTGGATGATTTGAATAGGGCTTTGAAAGATATGTTCTTTCCAGTGATACCTTATACTCATAAAGTTTGTACTGTTGGTGGTATGATCGCAGCAAATGCACATGGTTTGCATTCTTATTATGGAAAAACAGGTAAATATGTTATTGCATTAGAGGTTGTTGATGGTGCTGGAAGATATTTGAAGATGAATTCTTCGACGATAAAAAACTTTATTGGCTTTGAAGGAACTTCTGGGATTATTGTTGCTGCAAAGTTGAGAATTTTACCAAAACAATTGGCTAGAACTGTTTCTATTTTTAAGTTTAATACAGTAAGTGCTTTAGTTGATAAGGTGATGAGGTTGAAAAAAGAGAATAATGCCTTAGCAATTGAGTATTTTGATGAGAGGGCTTCTGTTCTTGCAGGTTTGGATCAAGGTTTTCATATTTTAGTTGAGTATAATGATAATACTGGAAATATTAAGGGAATTAAAGAGGTTGCTGAGGCTTTGGAGATGAAGGAAAAAATAAGATATATTTTGTATAAACATAGGTATACTCAGATTGAAGATCCTTATATTCCAGATGATAAATTAGCACATTTCTTACATTGGTTGTCTAAAAATCAAGTTCCTTGTTTTGGACATTTGAATATTAATGTTTTACATCCTTGTTTTAAGGAATTTTCAAAGATGGTTGATGAGATGTATGAAAAGCTAACTTTTTACAATGGAAGAGTGTCTGGAGAGTGGGGTTGGGGATTGAAAAGAAAAGATAAGATGTTAAGTGCTGATATTGATAAAATGAAATTAAAAAATCAACAATTAGATCCTAAGAATTTAATGAATAGGGGGAAAGTTTATGCCTAGATGTAATGAGTGTGGACTTTGTAAAGAGAATTGTCCAGTTTTTAGGGCTTTGAAAAGAGAGTCAGTTTCTCCTAGAGGTTTTGCTATTTTACAGAAAAAAGAAGTATATGATAAAATTATTTTTCTTTGTAGTTTGTGTGGAAATTGTAAACATGCCTGTCCTTATGGTGTTGACTTGGATTTATTAAAATTTAGACAAAAGGTTCTTGAGAAAGGTGTTGAGAGTTCTGCTAATAAAAAAGTTATTAATAATCTTAGAAGTAGTGGTAATCCTTATGGGGTTGAATAGTAAGTCTTATAAAATCTGATTTTTCTTGAATTTTTATGGAAATATTGAAATTAGACCATAAAACTGCAAGTTATGTCCCAGAGATTGCTACCTTTTATGAGGTTGAATTAGGACACTTAAGAGGTATCTATGGTTTGGATGAAATTATTACATTTAAAGCAAGAAGAGATGTTGAATCATTAAATGAGGTTGCTTCAGGGAATTCCCCAAGAGATATTTATATGGGTCTGGGAAGTGGGGGATTTTTAGAAGGAGTTTTAGAGGTTTATGAATCAGAGGATGTATTAAGGATTGGAGACATTTTGTGGATTATTGCAGGACGGACAGGTGAAGGTATAGGTTCTCAGATGTTAGATCATTATTTGGCTCATACTGGTGTTGATATAGCGATTTGTGGTATAAGAGATCTTAGTGTTGCTTCTAAGGCATTATTTGAAGGAAGAGATTTTGAGGAAACATTAAGATTGGAAGGAAAAAGTTATTTTGGAAAGGGTTTGACTGTTGCAGGTAAACAAAGAATGGAAGTTTTAAGAGATAGATTTGAGAGGCAACATTCACTAAGTTATAGAATTACTAATAGATTTTTACCTGATTTTGATGGTGTTTTAGAAGGTCTTAGATTGTAAAGAATTCTTTTAGAAGTTTTATTGATTCTGAGTAATCGCCATTAACACTTAAAACATGATTTGCACCTTTTATTATTTTTAGTTTACCATTTGGAATATTTTTAACTATTTCTTTGTTTTGTTCAATATTTACATCTTTATCTTCATCACCTTGTAGAATCAATATCTGGCATTTGATTTATCATGAACTGCATTAGCTTTTGCATCTTCAAGAAGTTTATAATGCAATTTGAAATGTTTTTGTTGAGTATTTGAAAATTTAGGGATATAACCTTGTTTTTTCCATTGTTCCATTTCTTCTTTTCCATTTTTCCATTCCCAGTTAGCTAAAAGATTAGAAACTGGTGCTCTTAATAGTATTTTTTGGATTTCTGGATGGTTCACTGCTATTATTAAAGATATTAATCCTCCAAAACTGGTTCCAATTAATGATATTTTCTTATATCCTTTTTCTTTTACAAAGTTTATTGTTGCTTCTACATCTTCTACATATTCTGAAACTAAGGTTTTTTCAAAGTCCCCCTCAGATTCTCCACAACCAGAAAAGTCTATTCTAAGTGAATTAATATTTAATTTTGTTAGAGTAGAAGCTGAAATTCTTGCACTTGTGTTCTTATGTGAAGAAAATCCATGTAGAATTATAACTATTTCATCTTTTTTTGTGGGTTCAGCTAGAATTCCACATAATTTTTGATCTCTTTTATTTTTGAAGAATACTTTTTCTTCTTTTAGGTATTTATTAAAGTAATTTAGGATCCCTTTGTAGACTTCATCTCTCTTTGGTTTTAATGAATGTCTTGCTCCTTCAAGAATTAATTTATCTTTTATTTTAGCTAATTTATAATACTCTTCCATATCTGAAACAGGTATTTTTTCATCTTCAGAACCATGTACAAATAAGATGGGACAATCTATCTTTGTTATTGATTTTAATAGATCATGATTTTCAAAATCTTTCCAGAATTTAGGTTTAATTTCTATTTTTTCACCAGTTGATTTAGTTGCTAGAGTTATTCCTTCTGGATTATATCCTTTCCCTATGATTTTAGCTAGTAATTCCTTAGGGTGTGAAAGGGAACCCATTAAAACTATTGCTTTTACTTGGGGTTCTAAAGCTACTGTTACTGAAGTACCAAAAGATTGACTTAGAATTCCAATGTTATCTTTGTCTATTTTATCTTGTGATTTTACAAATTCTAATATTTTACTTAGATCTGATTTTAATTTTGTTAAGGACGTTTCTGAGTAGTCTCCTTCTGATTCACCTCTACCTGAAAAGTCGAATCTGTAAGATAATATTCCATTTTCTGCAAGTTTTTCAGCAATCTCATCAAACATTCCACCTTCTTCTTTTGTAACACCAAAACCATGAACTAGAATTACTGTTGGATAAGATTTTTTATCTTCATTAGGAACAGTCTCTATACCCACTAAATTTTCATTAAATTCATTTTTTATAGAAATTTTATTCTCATTCATTTCAAAGTTCCATAACCAATTAGTCTGAATCTGTGTCCAACTCTTCTAGAAATTGTAAATTTATCTTTTTTATCTGCACAGACAGGTAATTTTAAAGTTATTGTAAATGCATTTTTTGATAGGTCTGTAACAACTCCTGCTGTTGCAGAGGCATTTACAGTAAGCATTAATACTTCACCTTTCTTTACTGGATCTACTTTTAACTCTTTTTCAGAACCTACAACTCTTTCTAGTAATTTTGGAACAAGTTCTAATTGAATATGAGATTCAGGGAGTTTTCCAGGTAATCCTAGGATATTGCCAGATAGTTTATCTGATTTAACATAAGAAGGATCTAGTTTTGTAAGAATTGCTACACTTCCTCCAGGAATAGCTTCTTTTAGATCATCATGACCACTTTTAAGCCCAATTATTTCTGATTCTATTGGTAACCACTTGGTTTTACCCTCTTTCTCTACCTTTCTTCCTGGTTTTATTTCAACTTTATCTCCAACTTTTAGTTTACCTTCTATCAAAGATCCACCAAGCACTCCCCCAACTACCTTAGGTATTTCAACTCCAGGTTTATTAACATCAAAACTTCTAGCAATAAACATTTTAGGATTTGCTTTTTGATCCCTTTTAGGTGTTTTGAAAGTTTCTTCAATTGTTTTTATCAAAAAATCAATATTAATATTATGTTGTGCTGAAATTGGGATTATTGGTGCTTTTTCTGCAATTGATCCCTTTACAAATTTTTGAATGTCCTTGTAATTTTTAACTGCATCTTCATTTGATACTAGATCTATTTTATTTTGTACAATTATGATATTTTTTATTCCTGCTATTTCCAAAGCCATCAAATGTTCTTTTGTTTGAGGTTGAGGACATTCTTCATCAGCAGCCACAAGTAAAATAGCTGCATCCATAATAGCAGAACCTGAAAGCATGGTAGCCATAAGAGTTTCGTGTCCAGGAGCATCAACAAATGAAACAGTTCTTAGTTCTTCACAAGC
>CAZAKS010000083.1:0-4277 GCA_964485975.1 Candidatus Woesearchaeota archaeon | reverse complement strand
AAAGTCTAGTTATCCTAGTTGAAGATGTACACGATGCTGCAGCACTAAGTCTATTATCTTCATAAGTAATTCTTGTACTATCTGGTAGATCCAACCTTCGATTAAACATTGAAACTGGAATATCATCTAAACTATCATTAATTTCAACTCTAGCACTATCTGCTGCACTAAATGCAATTAAACCTCCAATATTATGAGGTCTACCTTCTGAAAGAATAGAAAATAAATCATGAACACCCGTAATCAACATATTGGGTGTTAACTCTTGTGCAACTCCATAATTACAAGGAAGATATTGAAAAGGTTTTCTAAATAATGGTTCCACCATATCATAATATCTTGAAACATCATTAACTCTTTCAACTAATCTATCAAATCTTTGTTCAGAATTAATAGCTTCTTGCATAGATTCAACTAAAGCTAACAAATTCTCATCAGGAACATTGGGCATATCCAAAAGAAGTCTAAGCTCATCCAATCCTCTTGCATCAAGTTTTGTACTAACTAATGCTCTTGTTTTATCAACTAATTGTGGGACACTCATCTCTAGTTCATCCAAAGTAACTCATTCTTATTATCTTCTTTCCACTCTACAAATCTTTTTTTAATATGTATAATTTCTATCTTATCAAGATTAAGTCCTTTTTTTCTTTTAATATTAGTAAAAGTTTTAGTCTTCTCAGTAGAATTTAAAAATACTCGATGTAAAAACTGGTATTCTTCTGGTTTAAACAGGTAGGGGTTTCTTCTTGGCATTTTGCACTTCCTACCACCTCTTGTTACTATTTCTAAGAGACGAAGTACTTTATAAAGTTTTCGTATTTGTAGTTATTATAAAGATTTATAAACCATCTAAAAATTCTCAAAAATATGGTATTTGATAGTATTGATCCAATATATCTAATGGCAGGATTAAGAGTAACTCCTGCAGTATTTAGTGGTATTATTGGTACATATTTAGGCATGTTAAATGGGGCTAAATATGATAAAAATATGGGATTTAGAAGAGATGTATTAGACCTTACAATGGAAGGGCAACAAGAAGCTGCAGCAGCGGAAATAGATAAGTCAGAAAGTATATCAAAAAAAGCATCTCCTTTTTTTTCTGGAGGGGTTTGTGGATTAGTAGCTTCTTGTGCTGGAGCACCATTTTTAGATTTTGCTGCAATTGCTGCAGTTTCAGCAGTGGGTGGTTGGGTTGGTTTTGATATTGGTAAAGATAGGCATGAAAGAAAAAGAAAAAGAAAAGAATTCAATCCAACAGAAAGAAGTAATCTAGAAAGATTATATGATTTAGCAGTAGCTGCATTTGTAACAAGAGATAAGAATGTAATTATTCAAAGAAGGTTACACGCACTAAACTACCAATTTGGACTTCTAGGAGAAAAATCAGGACCAAAGACTTTAGAATTTGTAACAGAACAAGCAGAAAGACTTAATGCTTACGAAACACCATAAAGCTTTTAAACCATATAATTCTAATATGCATTATGGAGAGGATTGTGTTGGGGTTATCTGAGTCGGTATTAATTAATGGCCAAGAATTTAAAGCAAAAATAGACACAGGAGCCAGAGGAAATTCTATCTGTAAAACAATAGTGGATAAGTTAAGTCTACCCTATACTAAAAAGAAGATCTGGGTAAAATCCTCTAATGGAAAACAATTAAGGCAGGTTGTAAGAGCTGGAATAACCTTACAAAAAAAATCTTTTTACACTTCCTTCAATGTTACAGATAGATCACATTTAAAATTTCCAATATTAATTGGAGTACAAACATTAAAAAAAGGATTTTTAGTAGATCCTTCAATAAATGAGATAGATTATTAAAATGAAATTTGGGTTAATAAGTTTGGGGGCAACATCAGGACAATGGATCCTAGATAAAGCTGAAAAGTATTTTGATGAAGTAGAGGACATCAATTTAAAACAAATTAGCATAAATATGACTTCACAGGGGAAAAGAGTTTTCTACAAAAACAAACCTTTACAACATTACCATTGTATCTATCAAAGGGGTTCTTTTAGATATGAACTTTTAAGAAAAGCAATTGCAGATATTGTATACAAAGATTGTTACACTCCATTAAACCCTGATTCTTATTCAAATTGTCATAATAAATTTTTAACAGCACTAGCATTAAAAAATGAAAATGTGCCTGTACCAGAAACACACTTTGCAGCAACATCAGATATAGCAAGAGAAATATTAAAAGATATCAAATACCCAATAATCCTAAAAGTTCCAAAAGGAACACAAGGAAAGGGAGTTCTATTTGCAGATTCATATTCATCAGCTAAAACACTATTAGATGCATTAGATGCTTTCAATCAAAAATACTTAATACAAGAGTTCATAGATTCAGAAGGAACTGATATAAGGGCTATTGTTGTTGGAGATAAAGTTGTAGCTTCAATGAGAAGGATAGCAAAGAAAGGTGAGATGAGAGCTAACATACATCAAGGGGGTCATGGAGAACCAGTAATACTTGATGAGAGAACAAAACAAACAGCTATCAAAGCAGCAAAAGCAGTTGGAGCTGAAATTTGTGGTGTAGATATTCTTGAAGGAACAAGAAATGTAGTTTTAGAAGTAAATTCAAGCCCAGGTATTAAGGGGATTACAGAAGCAACTGGAATAGATGTTGCAGATAAAATAGCAAAATACCTTTATGAAAGAACAGTAGAGTTCACAAAGGAAAAAGAAAACAAAGGATTTAGTGGCATAATGAATGAAATAGAAATATCTAATGAATTTGTATCCTCTTTATCAGTAAAATTAGGCATAATCAAACTTCCAGAGATAGTTACAAAGTTAACTGGCTTCAGAGATGAGGATGAAGTTCTCATTAAAGGAGAAAAAGGAAAGATTGAAATAGTAAAAAGTAACTTTAAAAAAAAGGGAGGTAGGTAAGATGGCTTTGTGTCCTTTTGTGGAAAGAGAATGTACAGATCAGTGTAAAGCTTATGACAGTACAAAACCAGATGGTTGTATTGTGTTACACAGATTAGACCGGACAAACAAATTATTAAACTTTATTGAGAAGAAGACAAGATAATCTTCTCTTTTTTTATTTATTTTCTAAGCAATAACACTAATGCAATTATAAGAACTAAGACTTTTGCAATAGAGTCAGTTTCAAAAAAGGGAATACTAACAAACATAAATATTAATGCAATCAACAATCCTACTCCTAGATTCCTATTATTAAAATAATCTTTACTCATCTTTTAACTTCCTTTCAAGCTTTATCCTATTAGTCATACCATAAGAGTATTTACTTAATATCTTTTTCCCTTCTAATCTCTTTATAATTCTATGAATCTTAACCTTTGTAAACCCTGATTCCTTTACCAAATCAGTTTGAGTCATTGTATTATCATTATTCTGTAAGATCTCAACAATCTTTTTTTCTTCAGGCATTAACAAATCACTATCTACATCATTACTCTCTTTCTTCTTCTCTTCCTTATGCTCAATATGAACCTTAGGATGCTTATGTAAAGCAATACCACACAATAAACAGATAACTCCACTACAAAAACTCAACACCATAGTAACCAAAGACATTAGATAGATAAGCTGAGTTGTAATATTCTCAATATGGGGATATTTAGCTGTAATAAACCTATTGAAAACCAATACATTTCCCCCTTTTATAACCACAATCAAGAATACAATAAACAATATCAATGATATCCCAGAATAAACAAAACTCAAAATCATCATAGTGTTTTGGAACTTAGTTTCACTCTGTTTCATTGTTTTACGGCTTATATCTGCAGATTTCACGAACCTTTTAACAGATGTTTCAAGCTATAGAGTTAGCAGGAATTCAAAGTTTTTAAGGCTTACGAATTCCAAGGAGGAAAAAAATGAAAAATAGACTTGGGATTATTGGACTATTTTTAGCTCTGGTGATCATGTCCAGTATGTCAGTAATGGCAACTGAGGAAACATCTTGGGAAGTAATAGAAAACCAACCCTATGGTGAAGAGACAGATGAAATAATTGAACATGTAGAAACACCACAAGTTAATCCAGTAAAAGAATATGCTAGATATACATTAGCTGAAAGAATGATCAATTGGCTAGTGGAAAAATTTGATCTAAGCACAGAAGACTCTATTGGTGAACTTTTAGATGCATTAAGCAATGAAAAGAATGATCTAGAAGAAGAAGCAATGGATCATTTTGGTGTTGAAACAGAAGAAGAACTAAAAGAAGCAATGAAAGAGACAAGAATAGAAACTCTTAGAGAAGCTCTAGATTTAGAT
>CAZAKS010000082.1:0-4306 GCA_964485975.1 Candidatus Woesearchaeota archaeon | reverse complement strand
CCATAACCATCATAGGTTTATTGAGTATTTCTTCCATTTTTACAACTTAAAAGTAGTAAGTTCCTATTTATAAGTCTTTTGGTTTGTTACGCTTTAAAAGTGGTAAATATGGGCAAATGGGAACATATATAAATGGGTTTGAATAAAAATGACAATATGTATGATTTTAAGAAAACAGAGGAAGAAGTGCTCTCTTTTTGGGAAAAGAATAAGGTTTTTGATAAATTAAGGAAAAAAAACAAAGGGAAGAAAAAGTGGAGTTTTCTTGATGGGCCAATAACAGCTAATAATCCTATGGGTGTGCATCATGCTGAAGGTAGAACCTATAAGGACCTTTTTCAAAGGTTTAAGGCAATGCAGGGTTTTGATCAAAGATTCCAAAACGGGTTCGATTGTCAGGGTCTGTGGGTTGAGAGAGAAGAGGAAAAGGCCCTGGGATTAAGAGATAAGGTAGATATAGAGAAATTTGGTATACTTAATTTTGCAAAGGCTTGTCGTAAAAGGGTTGAACATTTTTCTAATGTGCAAAGAGACCAATCAATTAGATTAGGACAATGGATGGATTGGGAAAATTCTTATTATACTATGACAGATAGTAATAATTTACATAATTGGATGTTATTAAAGTTTTATTTTGACAAGGGTTGGCTATACAAGGGAAAGGATGTTGTTCCTTGGTGTTGGAGGTGTGGTACTGCAAGTTCTAAACATGATATTATTACTGAAGGGTATAAAGAAGTAACACATAAGGCATTATTTATGCAGTTTCCGATTAAAGGAAAGAAAAATGAGTATTTTTTAATTTTTACTACTACTCCCTGGACTCTTCCAGGAGATGTTGCAATTGCAGTTAATGAAGAGGTTGTTTATGTTCAAGCTAAACAAGGAGATAAATATTTTTGGTTGGCTGAAGCAAGATTAAAAGAACTTAAGGGAGATTATATTGTTCTTGAGCAAAAAACAGGAAAAGAGTTAGAGGGTTGGGAATATGAGATGCCCTATAAAGATTTTGAAGCTCAAAAAAAAGCCCCTCATAAAGTGGTTTTATGGGATTTGGCTTCTGAGGCAGAAGGTACAGGAATTGTTCATATTGCTCCTGGTTCAGGTGCTGAAGATCATGAGTTAGGAAAAAAGATAGATTTACCTTCTGTTGATCTTTTGGATGATTCTGGAGTTTATTTAGATAACTTTGGTAAGTTTTCTGGAAAATTATATTCTAAAGTTAATGAAGAAGCAATTGAAGATATGAAAAAAAGAGGATTTATCTATAAAGTTGAACCTTTTTTACATAGATATCCTCATTGTTGGAGATGTTCTGAGGAATTGGTTTTTAGATTGGTTGATGAATGGTACATTAAATGTGAAGAGATGCGACCTAAATTAATTAAGGAAAATAGAAAAATAAATTGGTTTCCTAAATATGGGAAGGAAAGACAGGAAGAATGGTTTAATAATATGAGTGATTGGTTGATTTCTAGAAAGAGATATTGGGGATTACCTTTGCCTATATGGGAATGTGAATGTGGAGAGATTGAGGTTATTGGAAGTTTAGAAGAATTAAAGAAAAAAGCCGTTGATAAGAAAAAAGTTGATAATCTTAAGGAGATACATAGACCTTGGGTTGATGAAATAAAAATAAAATGTAAAAAATGTGGAAAAAAAGTTTCAAGAGTTGAAGATGTGGGTGATGCTTGGCTTGATGCT
Organism: Candidatus Woesearchaeota archaeon; assembly: GCA_964485975.1. GTDB lineage: Archaea > Nanobdellota > Nanobdellia > SCGC-AAA011-G17 > GW2011-AR17 > JABHZQ01. The sequence continues at coordinate 2,602 of CAZAKS010000082.1, read as the reverse complement.
GGAATTGTTCCTTTTTCAACAATGGGTCCTTATTTAGAAGATAAGAAAGAATGGAAGAATTGGTTCCCTGCTGATTTTATTTGTGAAAATATGCCTGGGCAATATCGGGGCTGGTTTAATGCTTTAATGTGGTCTTCTGTAGCCTTAACTGGAAAATCACCATTTAAGTCGATACTTGGATATGAATCTGTAAAAGATGAAAAGGGAGAAGAGATGCATAAAAGTAAAGGAAATGCTATTTGGTTTGATGATGCTGTTGAAAAGATGGGTGCTGATTCAATGAGGTTACTTTATTGTTTGCAGGATCCAACTAGAGAATTGAAATTTGGTTTTAATGCTGTAAAAGAACCTAGGCAGAATTTAAATATATTATACAATTTGAGTAATCTTGTACAAAAGAGTACTAAAAAAAATATTTCTAAAATTGAAGATAAATGGATAATGAGTAGAATAAATTCTTTGGTAAAAGAAGTTACAGAAGAATTAGAAAATATTCATTCTCATTTGGCTATTAGGAAGATAATTGATTTTTGGTTGAATGATCTGAGTAGGGGTTATATACAATTAGTTAGAGAGAGAGTTGCACAAGGAGATAAAGAAGTTGCTTTTATTTTGAGTAAAGTTTATTTAACCTTACTTAAATTGAGTGCGCCAATAATCCCATTCATAACTGAGAGTATTTATCAAGATTTAAAGGACAAATTAAAATTAAAAGAAGAGAGTATTCATCTTTGTGATTGGCCAAAATTTGATACTAATTTAATTGATGAAGAACTAGAAACTAAATTTAAAATTTCTGGGGAAATCATACAAGGTATTTTATTTGCAAGAGAGAAAGCTAAAAAAGGTGTTCGTTGGCCATTAAGGAGAGTTACTGTGGTTAGTAGAGGTATTGATGTTAAAAAAACTGTAGTAGAGATGAGTGATTTGATTTTGAAACAAGTTAATATTAAAGAGATTGAAGTTTTGGATAAGATGGAAGGAGTTAAGTTAGATATTAGTGTTAATAGGAATGCAGTGGGTAGGGATTTTAAGAGGGATTCTAAGGGAGTAATAGAGAAGTTGGATGATGCTAAGTTGAAGAAATTGGTTGATAAAGGAGAATTAAAGGTTGGTAAGTTTAAGTTAAATGAGAGTCATGTTCATATTAAAGAGGAAATTCCTAAGGATTTAGTGGGTTCTAATTTTAACAAAGGAAGTGTATATTTAGATGTTAAGTTAGATAAAGAACTTGAGAGAGAGGGGTATACTCGAGAGGTTATTAGATTTATTCAGAGTATGAGAAGAGATGAAGGTTTGGTAAAAAGTGATAATATTGAATTGTTTATTACTGGTGATTATGATATTTCTGACTTTGCTGAAGATATTAAATCTAAAGTTGGAGCTTCTAAGATTGGTTTTGTTCTAAAGAAGAGTAAGGTTGTTAATGAGTTTAAAATAAAGGGTAAGAAGTTTAAGGTTGGATTTAATAAAATTAAATAGTTTCTATAACAAACATAGTTGTTCCAGATTCAGGTTTAAATACTGTAGGCCCTTCTACAAGATCACCTTTACCTAAAAGTTCTCTTACTTTATCGGTTATTTCCTCTTGTCTTTTGCCTTCTCTTATAGCTAATTTTAGAATGGGGTTTCTATCTGGTCCTCCATACTCAACTACTAACTCTTCTTCCCCCCATTGGGTTGTTGAAATTATTGGAGTAGGAAAGGCTCCAACAGACATTACTGGTATTTGTTGAGCAGTTAGATAAGTTCTTAGACCTAAGAGTCCTATGCCCATCTGTTCTCTTGATAGTTGATTTGGATATTTCATTTTTTGAGAAATTAAATGTTAGTTTATAAAAGTTTGCTTAGAAATGTATGAATTTGTTAGATTTTAGTCCCCTTTTGGAGACAGTTCTATTTATAAATAGCTTTATAAAGGTTTTTATATTATTGAGTTTAGAATGTTTATATTGGAGGCATATTAAAAATGGTTGCAAAAAAGGAAGTTAAAATTCAGAATATTGTTGCTACAACAAATTTGGGAAGGCCTATACCTTTAGTTAAATTGGCAGAAACTCTTTCAAATACAGAATATAATCCAGAACAGTTTCCAGGATTGGTTATGAGAATAAAAGATCCTAAGACATCTGCATTGATTTTTAGTTCTGGTAGAGTTGTTTGTACTGGTGCTAAGTCTATGGCTAAAGTTAGAGAATCAGTTGTACAAATTATTAAGAATATTGAAAAGATAAAAGTTAAAATAACTGTTAAACCTAAGTGTACTGTTCAAAATATGGTTGCTTCAGGAAGTATTGGTATTGATTTAAATCTAAACTCTTTAGCTATTGAGTTACCTAATACTGAATATGAACCAGAACAGTTTCCAGGACTTGTCTATAAGTTACCAGATACAAGGGCTACTTTCTTATTGTTTAGTAATGGAAAGATTGTTTGTACTGGAACAAGATCAGAGAAGAAATTGCATGAAGCAGTTGATCTTTTGATTAAGGAATTGGCAAAGATAGGATATAAATAAAGATGATTAAGAAATATTTATTTTTTATTTTAATCTTATTATTATTTGTTAGTGCTTGTACTTATGTGCCCGAATGTGGTAATG
>CAZAKS010000081.1:0-4308 GCA_964485975.1 Candidatus Woesearchaeota archaeon | reverse complement strand
ATAAATATGTTTTAACTGATCTTGAAAACAATCTTTTATTGAATCAAACCCAGATTTAGAACCAAAAACACTAAACCATGGTGTCCAAATATGTGCCGGGATAATCTCAATATCTTTAGAAATCTTCTTCAAACTTTCTACAAATTCAATACTACTCATACCAAAGATAGGTCTACCATCATAGTCAATTCTACCTTTAGATAATAAAAACTCAGTAATCTGTTTAACAACATCCTTATTTGGTGCAAAAACAAGTTGATGAACCTTCCTACCTTTTCCTCCTTGAGTATAAATCAAAGATATTTCTGTTTGCCAAATAAAAGGAAATCCAGTTTTAGTATAGAGAACACCCTCTCTTTCTTCCAATTGATCCAATTCTTTAAACCACTCTGGATGTTGGAAGTCACCAGTGCCCAATAGATCCAAACCTTTGATCTTTGCATACTTCTCCAATGTCTCAATACTAATCTTATTACTACATGCCCTAGAGAACCTAGAATGTATATGTAAATCAGCAACAATATCTCCCATACTAAAGAATAATCAAGAATTATTTAATTACTTTTTCATTTTAGAACAACTTTAAAGTTCTCAATATCAAAAGTAACACTTGGTTGTATTTTTATTGTATTGGCTCCATTGTCCACATAGCTACTTATCTCTTTCTCGTAATCAGTACTATAGGTATTTATGTTAAAACTATATTCTTGTACATAGATAGTAGCTTCTTTATGACTTGAGTCATCGCCAAAACTCACCTCTAGGAACACCTCTTTTTCCCCAGAAGATACGTCTTCATAATCATCAGAATCTAATTCAAAAGTATAGGTTGGATAATCTCTTCCTTCAGACAGCAATTCAACCTCTATTTCATCTAGATTATAATCTCCTTCATCAATCTCAAAGATTAATGTATTTGTAGTTCTTAAATAATCATCATCTAATACTAATTCTCTTTTTTCTAAGTATTCACAGAAAATATCATCATCAAATACTTCTCTTTCATTTAGTGTGATAGTTAATCTACCTTCGTCAGGAGTATTACATGTAATATAATAACTCAAAGTAGCACTTTTTAATGTATTTACATCATCAATACTAAATGTTTTGATTTTTGAAGTATCTTCAACTAAATAATCTTTTATCAACTCAACATCTTGTATAGTATAATAATTGGAAGAAAACAACCTCCAACCTGGTGAGTTTGAAGTTAATTTCAAAATATTATCTTCATCTATTAAGTATGTAACTGGTATTTCTAAGGGCAACTCATTACTAGTTAATTCATCATAGTAAATCTCTTGATCATTTATTTCTATCTTTAATTTACCTTTAGACTCTACAATCAAAAATAATAACTCTAATTGATCTAAATTGTTTCTATCAACATCAAAATATATGTTCTTATAGTCATTATGAATAAGACTTCTAGAAACAGTTAAAGAATTTGCAAGGGTTTGAGTTTCAGTTTCAATCCTTGAATACAATTTGGTTGGATCTAAACCATAAATCATTGTTTCTGATTTTCTTGGTTCAACTTCACCTGGACTTGCTGATAATAAACTAGTTCCTGAATCTGTAGAAGTAGTAGTTGTTCCGTCGGTAGAAGTATCGTCATCATCATCTAATAGTTCATTCCTTTGATCTTCAGGAATCAGTATTACATAACCAATTAAAATTCCAGTAATAATAAAAACTAGAATTGATACTTCAATTGCAGACTGCACACCCTTCCTATTCATATCAGAATAAATAAACTTATTAATATATAAACTTTTTCAATTTGCATGAAAATAATTTTTCAAGATATAAAGAAAGGAGAAGTAAAATTATTAACAAATTCCTTAGATGATTTATGGTTCCTTTCCAATATAATAGATGAAAATGATTTAATTACTGGTAAGACAATTAGAAAGATTAGGCTTGGTGAAGATGAAAGAAATGCAAAAATAATAAAAAAAGTTGTAACTCTTGAAATAAAAGCAGAAAAAATAGAATTTCACAAATATTCTAATTCATTAAGAGTATCTGGAAAAATAACTCAAGCCCCAGATGATATTCCTAGAGGTTCATACCATACCTTTGATATTAATGATAAAACCACAATTAAAATTAGAAAAGACTCTTGGCCTAATTATCAATTACAAAGATTAAAAGAGTCAACAGAAGAAAAGATATCTAATATCTTAATTTGTGCATTAGATAGAGAACAGGCCACATTTGCATTATTAACTCCCTCTGGCTATAAAATCTTAACTGAAATAGAGGGCCAAGTTCAAAAGAAGGAAGTAGAAAACAAAAAAACAAAGGATTTCTATTTAGATATAGCAAAGATATTGAATGAATATGTAGATAGATATAATATAGAAAGTATAATCCTTGCAAGTCCAGCCTTTTGGAAAGAAGATTTAATAAAAGAAATAAAAAAGAAATATTCTTCATTAACAAAAAAAATCACTCTAGCAACTTGTAATACCCTAGGAAAAAATGCAATTGAAGAAGTTCTAAAGAGAAAAGAAGTTGAAACAGTCCTAAAAAAAGACAGAACTACAAAAGAAACTCAATATATAGAAGAACTATTTGAGAAAATAGCAGCAAACAAAGAGGCTGCTTATGGGATTAAAGAGGTTAAACAAGCATCTGAAGCTGGTGCAATAAAAAAATTATTAGTAACAGATGAAATCATACATAAATTAAGAGAAGAAAATAAATTTGAAGAATTAGATAAAATAATGAAAGTAGTAGATCAACAAAAAGGAGATGTACATATAATCTCTACAGATCATGAAGCAGGAAAGAAACTTCAAGGTCTTGGGGGAGTTGGTGCAATTCTAAGATATAATTTAAATTATTAGTTTTGAAGAGAATTTTAACAATCTTGGTTCTTTTAACAATAATTGCAGAATAAATTTACTAGGAAAATCTCTATCTTTCTCTTCTATAATCTTTCTAACTTTATCTTTCATAAACATGCCAACCAAATCATCATAATCCTTCTCCTTGAATCTATCCATAACTCTTCTTATCATCAAATTAAGATAAAGGTCTTTATGTAGTCGTTTTCTTGCGCTCTTAGGGTATTCTTCAATGTTATCTACCATAGTTTCAGCTGCAATTAGTCCGGGAACTAAGCCCCCAAAAGTTGTAGCTTTAACTTGGGTTGCAGCGTCACCAACTAATAGAACATTATTTTTCATTAACTTCTGTCTAGGATCATAGATAGGTATAAAACCACCCTGTCCATCTATAATTTTACAACCTTGACATCTATTTTTTAACAATCTATCTAAATGGGGTTTAGGATTACCATAAGATACAACTCCCACCCTAGCAATATCTTCACTTTCTGGCACTAACCAAGCAAAACTACCTACACCTAAGTAAAACTCAACAAGATCTTTTTCACAATTAACTTTTGTTCTTACTTGACTCCCTATAATAAATTTTCTCCCTTTAGACATATTATTTTTCTTGGCAACAGTAGAAAAAGGTCCATCAGCACCAACCAAATAATCAGTTTTCATAACTTTATTACTAATTTTTACTTTGTTTTTATGATTACCTTCAAATCTTTTACCTAAAACATACTCTGCTCCTTCTTTTTTAGCCAGTTCATGTAAATAAAAGTCAAGTTTTGCCCTATCTAAGATAAGATTTTCTTTTGTTAACTTTACTTCAGTAAATTTATTTGTTGAAGAAAATATTTTAGCTCTACTTACTTTGTTAATTAAAAATTTCTTACATGGCTTGATTATTTTTTCAAATTCACTAGTAACAATACCTGTGCATTGTACAGGTTTACCTATCTCTTTATGTTCCTCTACAACCTTAACATCTTTATTTTGCTTTGCAAACTTATAAGCCAAGTAATTACCGACGGGGCCAGCTCCAACAATAGTAATCATTTTTATTTCAATTTTTGATCAATTTATATGTTTTCCGCATCAAAAATTCCTCTTAACAATAGTTAATAATAAGATTTAACATTAGTAATTTTTTCAATAATTAAAACTTTTAGTTAATTTTAAAATCAAAACATTTTTAAACTATTAACAACCTATAATAATTATTAAATTGCATACTGCAATCTAAAAAAAAAGAGGTGAGGTGTTCATAAAATGGTTGTTCGAAGAAAAGCTAAAAAGAAAAAAGCAAAAAGAAAAACAGTGAAAAGAAAAGTGAAAAAGAAAGCTAAAAAGAAAAAAGCAGTGAAAAGAAAAGTGAAAAAGAAAGCTAAGAAAAGAAAAGTGAAGAAAAAAGCAGTGAAAAGAAAAGTGAAGAAGAAAGCTAAGAAAAGAAAAGTGAAGA
>CAZAKS010000080.1:0-4353 GCA_964485975.1 Candidatus Woesearchaeota archaeon | reverse complement strand
TAGAATTTGTCGGATCAAAACCTAACCAATGTAATGAAATAAAATAACCAGCAACAAAAGTCAGACCAACCTGTAAAGTTCCAACAACAACAGCTGTAACACCTAAACTCTTTAATTTCTTCAAATTCATCTGTACTCCCACAATAAACAGTAAGAAAATAATACCGATCTCAGCAATCACATTAATAATTTCAATATCATGAATAACACTCAACCCTAAAGGACCAAGAATAATACCTGCAACAATATAGGCAGGAATCAAAGGTTGTTTAATCATCTTAGCAACATAAGCAACAATAGCTGCAAAGATCAAAACCAAACCAATATCAAACAAAATATTTTGAGGTAAATTCTGTAATAAAACTAAAAAATTATCAGTTATACTAGAAAACCCATTAGGAAAATAATTATTTATCACCTCTAACATATATTATTTAGTTACTTAGATAATTTATAAATGTTTTTAATAAGCAATTAATCACAAGAAGCTATACACTCGTCATATGCATCAGAACTACATCTTTCTTGATAACTCTCAAAACAAGAAGAACCGCAAGAACCATAATTAAATCCCTTACAACCTACAAAGGGAATAAAAGTAACACAAGAACGATAACAAAATAAAAAATTAGTCAAAGTTTGTGAATTTTGACCAGTACAAACTTCAACCATATTCTCCCCACAATCAAGTTTACACTGAGCTATCTCTTCAGGAGTATCTATTGGTTCTTCAACAACTACTGCTCCTTGACTACAATCACAACAACCCGCCACACATTCACAATAACCATTGTCTCCTAAAGAAGAATCTTGATACTGGGGACAAGTGTCAGAAGAAATACAAGATTCTTCCTCCCCACAATCAAAAAAAGGAGTTGCAGATTTCTTTTGTTTTAATATATCTAAAACATCAAACCCATTAATTCCAATTAAACTTGCACTTACAACTGAAGAACTAATTAAAATAATCAATACAAACACTAAAATCACCTTTTTCATATAAAAACAATAATTTAGAAATATTTAAATCTTTTTAATAATAAAAGAAAAAAATTAATTCTTTTTCAAGTAAACTTCAATTGTGGAAACTCTAACTTGTTTTCCTTCTTTATTTTTGAATTCTTCACTATCTACTTTAACATCAAAAACCTTAGCTTGTCCTTCTAAAAACCTTTTTGAAGACACTTCTGCAATATCTACTGCTTTAGAAATAAATTTTCCTCTTGCCTTCACTATAACTTCTGATGCATTTTGTGTTGTGAATTGCATTACGACACCAGTCACATAATTCATAAATGGTTTATTACCCACAAATATAGTGTGATCGTTGTCAGGATTCACTGGTCGTTCTTCGTTTTCCATTTTTCACTAACCTCCTCAATTAGCTTCTTTTTTCACTAACCTAGTAATATAACCTGCTAAAACATTTCTAAGCTTTTTAGAATAAACTTCTGCAACATCAGGGATCGCCTTTTTATTGGTATCAAAGTCCTTACTAAACTTGTCTTTATGTAAAGCATATAGCTTATTACCTGTTCTCTTAATCAATGTAGTTTTAATTCTTCCCATATACCCTTTAAATTTTAAAGCCAATTTATAAAGGTTTCGGCTCTAAAAACACCATTTAGAAGTCATTTTCTAACAGCTTCTAGTCTAGATGGCTCGTAATTAAGCCCATTTAGCCCTAATTCTATAACCAACTTCCTTTCATCACCAGCTCTAAAAAGCCCCTCAACTATCTGCCTAGATGGATAAACTCTAACAATTGTTCTTCTTTTATATGGCTCACCATCAACCCTAAATCCCTCCAATTCCCTCTCCCCAATTACCTCATCAAAGTAAAGCTTACCAATAGACAAACCTACAATATGAACAATACCATTAGGCCCTCTTCTAGCCTCTAAATATGGACTTTCTGCAAAATTCGGATGCAGCTCACCTATAAGAGATCTAAAAAAAGCCTCATAACTTTCAACCCAACTAATACTCCCATCTGGAACAAGCCAATACTCTCTAAATTGTCCCCAAGCCCCATTTCTTCTTGGAAGAAAATTAGCCTCAACCCCTCTAACCAAATCTCCCCCATTTCTAATTCTAGCAATTAATTGTGGATGACTCATAATCAGAAAAATTAAGCAATTACTTATAAAACTACCTTTTATCTAATACTAAAATCCTTCTTCTCAATTTAGAAGTAGGTGTTTCATATTCAAAACTAGTAACTTTAAATCCAGTTAAATCTAAATCTAAATCATAAGTTCTCCTAGAACGAGTAAAAAATACTGGAACAACAATAACTGCTCTTTTACATCTAATATTTTTAATCTCTTTTAGAACTGCAGTATACATTGGTTCTAATTTCTTAATTGTTTTCTTAGCATCTTGAGGAGTAGGTAACTTTCTTAAAAAAGGCCCCATAAAAGGCTCTGACACAACATAATCTACTTTCTTAACATAACTACCCATCTTAGTTGCATCCCCTAAAAATAATTTAAAAGAAGGCTTAACAGAATAACTCTTTTTTAACCAAGCAATATTATTCTTAGCCGCTTTCAACATACTAGCATTCTTATCAATACCATAAACCTCAACCCCTAACAACATAGCCTCTTGTAAAATAGTTCCAATACCACAAAATGGATCTAACAACCTATCCTTTTTCTTAGCACCAGACAAATTTATCAAAATCTTAGCCAGTCTTATTGAAATAGAATGCAACCTCTCTTGATCTGGCCTCTTCAAATCTCTAGTCTTATGATCACTAGGATTAAAAATAGCAATAGTCTTTCCAATATACTCATCAAAAACAACAATCTCCAAAACATTCTGAGCTTCAGAAGGATTCAAATAAGTCTGTTTATGATGAGACTTCTTCAACATAGCCTTCAATCCTTGAGCCTTAAAATACTCTTTTAATTCCTCTTTCAAATCAGAAACATCCTCATTTGTATAATTAGAAATTGCATACTTCAACTTTCCCTTTGCACCCATATATAATCTATCAAAATCCTCAATAACTCTAACAATCTTCTGAGATCCCCCAATCTCTTTCATAACTTTTTTACAATTCAAAGAATCAGGTAAATCTAAAACCACTCCTAAATCAGACTTTTTAATAATTTTATAATTAATACCTCTAGAAATTGAATAACTCTCAAATTCAGCCAAACCTAATTGCGGATCTCTCCCTAAAATCAAAATGCATCTCATAATCCCTCAAATCTCTTTCTGGTTTATAAGACTTTTCTTCCCCAAATCTCTCCCTTACCTCATCAAGAACCTTTTCAATACCTCCTGGACACAAAGTCTCACATTCAGGAACTAAAGTTACTCCCCTTTCTTCTGCAATTAAATAGGCCTGTTTATGACCAATCACTCTTTCTTTCTCAATCGATAAAAAATGTCTAGATATAAATCCACCCAACCAATACAAACTATCTTTTTGTGCAACAGTTGGCTCACCCCTTATAAAATCACCAATTAAACAAATATTCAAAACCCCATAATTAGGAGATTCCAAAGGATTAACTAATCTTCCATGTTCCTCAACCTGAGCACGACTCTCAAAACTAGCCCCAACAGCAGCCCCCATTACAAACCAAAATCTTCCCTCATAAATCATTCCATCTCTATCAATAACCCAATTATAAGCAATATCAGATTTACCATTATTCATATGTGCTTCTTGAATCTGTTGAACTGTTGCAATACTTGCACCAGGTCCTGAATGATGAACAGCCAACCACTCTAACATATTTGTATCAAAACAACCCATCACTCCAAAAATATCCAACAAAGAAAGATCAAAGTCATGAAAATGAGTATACAAAACCGAATGCGGATCAGAGTTAGGATCTCTAGCTCCCCATTCTTCCCTTAAAATAATTCTTCTATCTTGAGAATAAGCCAATAAAGGTAAAGCAGCCACCAACCTAAAACTTTCTCTTCTAGAAAAATCCATAATAATACTTTTTAAGAACTAATATATAAAATTAATTAAAAGAAAAAAAATTAATAATATGTTTGTCCTTCCTTGTCCAAATCATAATCTTCATCTTCATCATCGCCCATCTTTCTAAAGGCTACAACCAAGATAATTATTATTATGATCACTACAATCACAATGAACAAGATTTTCAACCAGTCAGCAATTCCACTGTCACTTGCAGATTCTTCAACAGTAAGTTCTACAGTTTCCTCATGTAATAACTGCTCATCTCCATCCAAAATCTGTAAAGTGAAACTATACTCACCTGGTTCATTTGGAGTAACATAAACAGTTACTGTTTCTGATTCACCACCACTTACTAAAACAACTGAAGGCTCAATCTCAGTGGTACCCCATTGATCTTC
>CAZAKS010000079.1:0-4354 GCA_964485975.1 Candidatus Woesearchaeota archaeon | reverse complement strand
AAAAACTATCTTTTTTCGCCCCCTCAAGGGGAGATTAGATTTAAATAGCTAAAACTATTCTAAAGTAGTAACAAAGGAGGAGTAAAATAAAATGAAACAAACAATAATTGCTGCAGGAGTATTAGCATCGTTACTAAGTGCAGGTACTGTAAGCGCAGAAGAAACACCAGAAATCCCAGTATCTGGTAGTGTAGAATTAATGGGGACACATAAATCAACAGGATTAGATGGAAAAATAATGGTAGATCTAGGTAATGGATTTGGATTATTTGGAAGAAGTCTAGTGGATCTAAGCTATGGTGCAGATGGTGTTGCATTCAGAGATTTTGAAATCTTAGATTTAACATACAATCTAGGACCAAATGGAGATGCAGTACTTGAAGGACAGTTTTCAGCTACTGGTGGTTTTGCTAGTCCAAGAGTTGGACTACAAGCATATGGAGGAGCAGGTCCAGTAAGTCTGTATGGTTTAGCAACAATGGAAATGAATCCAGTTGATCTAGATAGTGGAGCTTTAGTTGAGTTATTTGGAACTGCAAGTTACAGCAAAAACTTAGGTAAAGTTGACTTAAGTGTTGATGCAGAGGCTCTGTTAGATGTAGGTCTAGAAGGTCCAAGTTACGCACATCAGAAAGTAAGATTAGGTTTAGGCGATGACCATTTTGAAGCTGGTGCAGGTGTGAATGTAAGAGAGATCAATGTAGATGGAGTAACTGTAGTTGATGTAGTTGCAGGACCATATGTACAAGGGAAATTTTAAAATGATAGAAAAAATCTTAGTTGGTGATGACCAATTAGATTATGCTAGGGATAATTTTCCATACATTCCTCATGCAGAAATTGACTTTGTGAACAATCCAGATGAGGTTATTGCAAGAGCAAGAGACTATGACTTAGTAATTACTGACTTGAACTATACGCCAGGTGGAGAAGAAGGTTATAGAGTTTTAGAAGAACTAATGGATTTAGATGTCAGAAAAATACTATGGACTGGTAATGCCTATGAAGAAGGAGTTGGAGAAAAAGCTGAAAGTTTAGGTGCTGAAGTTTTGGATAAACCTGAAATTGGTGCATTAGTTGGCCAAGTAGTTAGCCAAGCCCCTTTGAAAAAAGATGGGAAAATCTTAGTCTACTATAGCCAAGACGACACAATTAAAAGTGCCCTAACTCAAGTAGTTAATACTCTCTTTGGTGAAGAAGTTGTAGTAGGATCTAATTTAGGAGAAGAACTGGAGTTTGGAGAATATAGATTAGTTATTGATACAACTACAATGAAACACTATGGTGGAGGACATAGAGCTCATGGTCGTGTTGCACATGATATGAAGTATATTAAGTTGGCCGAAGTTCCTAGAGTAGTTACTGTTCAAGATGTGACAACCATTGTAGAGGATATCCTTAGAGTGGTTCGTGATTACAAAAATACTACCTAATTTTTGCTATTTTTTAACTACCAAAAACATATAAATAAAACTCATTTCTTCAACCCTATGAAACTAACTGAATCACAGGGAAAACAGATATTCAAAGAATACAACATCCCCTTACCTAAACAATTCCAAATAGAAGATGTCAACCAAGAAGTCATAGTAAAAGCTCAAGTTCTAGTTGGAGGCAGAGGAAAAGCAGGTGGAATTCTAAAAGCTAACAAAGACAACATACAAGAAATAACAAATAAAGTACTTTCTTTAAACATAAAAGGAGAACAAGTAAAAGAAGTTCTAATAGAAGAAGCAATAGACATTGAAGAAGAACACTATCTTAGCGTCACTCTAGACAGAAATACAAAGGACTATCTCTGTATTGCCTCAAAAAAAGGAGGAATAGAGATAGAATCAGTACCAAAAGAAGATATAATAAAAGGTTCTTACAAAGAAATAGAAAACCAAATCTGTCAAGGAAAAAAATACCTATTCCAAAAACTAATACAAATAGCAAAAGACAAAGATGCTATCTTAGTAGAAATAAATCCTCTAATCTTAAGCAATCACAAGCTCTACGCAGCAGACTCAAAAATAATCATCGATGATAATGCTTTATTCAGACAACCCTTCAAAGGAGAAAAAGAAGGAGGAAATTATGTAGAATTAGGTGGAGACATTGGAGTAATTGGTAATGGTGCAGGCCTAGTTATGGCAACCTTAGACACTCTAGCTAATTTTGGAGGCAAACCAGCTAATTTCCTAGATGTTGGTGGAGGTTCAAGCACAGAAGTTGTTGAACAAGCAATAGATCAAGTAATTTCAAACCCAAATGTAAAAAAACTATTCATAAACATATTCGCAGGTATCTCAAGATGTGATGAGGTTGCAAAAGCAATTGTAAATAAAAACATAAAAATACCTACAGTAATAAGAATGGTTGGAACAAACCAAGAAGAGGGAAGAAAAATTTTAAATGAAAACAACTTAAAGGCTTTTGACTCAATGGAAGAATGCGCAAAGGAGATAGTAAATGGATAGTACAATTGTTACCGAATTAGATGGAATAGCAAGCAAGGTATTAGATGCTTTTCTATCAAAAACACCTATTGATCAGCAAGGGTTAAGAATTGGATATGAAGAGAAATTCCAAAGTCCACAATGGTGTTCATCTTGTGGAAATAAAATCTTGGGCTATCACATAATCACCCAAGAACCAACAGCAACTTACCTTTGTTTTACTTGTTGCAACATACCATTAAAACACAATAATAAGATAAACTAAGATAGAAACTCTTATAAATAACAGTGCATTATTGCATAGCATTAACGCACAATGAAAAAAAGAGTACTAAAACTTCTAAGAAAGAATAGAGATGGACTAACAGTCCAAGAGATAGCTAAGGCAATAAAAGTCTCAAGAAATACAATACCTGTAGTTCTAGCAGAATTAAAAGGCGCAAACAAGATTAGAATTAGACCAGTAGGAAAAGCTAAATTACACTATATAAAATGAGAAAGAAAAATGAAATAATTCCTTTTGTAATTGTTATCTTATTTGGTATAAGTATGATTATAATTTCTCAAAACCTTACCGGATTAGCAATTGTAGAAAATAACCAAGTCTCTTTTGATTGGAATGAATCATGGAATATTAATAAAAGTTGGGTTAGAATTAGCCAAGTAAATTATTTAGAAGACACTCCAACCATTAATTTATTATCAGAAGATTTAGTTATTGTTAACCTAAACAACTATAATCTTACCAATGGAACCACCTTTGTAGACCTTATAGTAGATGAAACTGTTATAGATAGTATCTCGATAGAAGAAATTACAGAAAATGAAACAGAAGAAATAGAGGAAGTACTAGAACCACCTGTAGAAGAAATAATTGAAGTTCCAGAAGAAGTAATAGAGGTTTTAGCAGATAATCCTTCAGTAGCTCTTTCAATGATAAACCCCACTGGAAATGTAAATGTTGTCCAAAATCAATTTTTTAATGTTTCAGTAGAGGTTACATGTAATGACCAAGATTGTGGAGAAATTAATGTTAGTTTAGATCCAGTTGGTTCTCCAGTTTCATGTAAAGAAGTATTTCAATTAGATGATTCAAAATCTAGTGGGGTGCATACAATTTACCCATATAACAATGGAACAGCATTTGATGTCTATTGCGATATGGACACAGATGGAGGGGGTTGGACTTTAGTAGGTTCTGTATACCAAAACACACTAGATGATAAAGCAGTAACCTATCATTCTAATCTAACCACTCTAACTCCTACTGATACTTCTGCAGGAGCACAAGGTATTTGGTTAGGAATGAGAAATCTTTCAAATACATCTAGAACTCACACAAATTCTACTGATGATATAAGATTCTCTTGTAAAACTAATGTTGCCAATGAAGATTTAGATGTGGACCTTATTTTTTACAATATCCATTGGTACTATGAATTAACTAATTCCACTTCTGAAGCAAGTGTTTGTTTTGAAGAAGGTAATGGTGCAGGAGATACTCAACCTACTCCTGCAAGAAGAGATGTTATTGCAGATAGTTTTCTAGAATTAAATAATCAATGGGCTGCAGGTTATATAGAAGGAGAAGATGGTTGTAGTTCTTCTACTGATTTCACTGTTGATTTTGATGATAGGGGAATGGATAGTAATCAAAATGATGGGACTGATTGGGGAGAGGATGATGGATCTAAAAAATGTGGGTCAACTACAGCTTCAGTGGGAGCTTGGTTTATTTGGTTTAGAGAAGAAGCAAATTATAGTTCAAGTAAAAGTGGTCTAGTCTCAACAACAATAGGCACAACTCCTTTCTACACAAACACAACAAATCCTTACAATATTAGTCTAAATGTACGAGAATCAACTACAGTAACTTGGTATGTAAATGCTACAGGAGATCTAGATGAATCTTT
>CAZAKS010000078.1:0-4425 GCA_964485975.1 Candidatus Woesearchaeota archaeon | reverse complement strand
CCAAGTCACATCTTGAAACTGGTGTTTTGTTGCAATTAAGATTATATCAATAATCCACCAAATCATTCCACCAATACCAAATGTTACAATAGTCACTAATAATTTTAAAACTCCTGTACCAATCATACCTAAATAGAATCTATCAATACCTAAAGTTCCTACAAAGATAGAAAGTAATAGAGCAACAATCCATTTTTTTTCAGCCATTTTTTACCTCCTAAAATAAAAAAATTAAAGGTTCTTGTAAACAGAACCAATTAAAGTTATTCCTATCATCATTGAGATGAAACTAGCTGCTGGACTTAAAATAAAGTTCACATATGGAATAATTCCTGCAACAACACCTAAAACAACAGCTACAACACCAGTTAATAACCAAGCAATAGCATAGTCACCAGTGAATGCTTTCTTAAAGATTGTTGAAAAATCAAACCCAGCACCAAAATTACCTTTGTCTACATAACCTAGAACCGCTAGCGGAGCAAAGTAAGCAGCAATTAATGCCAATATTGCAGAGACTACTAATAATAATCCTGCGCCAGCTAAACCTCCAACACCTAGTCCCGTTGCACCAGTAGCACCGGCAGTTACTAACGAAGCAATTGCAGCTCCACCACCAATAACAGCAACAACAATTGCTGGAATCATCCAGATAAGACCAATTACAGCTGCAAGTAATCCCATGATAAATAGATTACCCCAGTCAGTCCATTCTGGTAAATCATTTTTTTTATTTAGTGTCAATTTACCACTCTTAAGAACATAACCTGTTGCCAAGAAATTAACAATCGGTACAATATTAAGAGCACACCCAATTATGAGTTTTGTTGTATCTTGAAACGGTCTTTTCATAGCAGAATTAAAGTCCATTCCAGATTTTACTTTTTTAACCATTGAACATTCCTCCGAATTTTATATACTTTAATATATCCTTTTTATTTATAAGTTTTTTCTAAAAACCCAAAGTTTTTAGTATTCTTTCTTTAGAAAACTTTTCAAGATCATCTAACTCTTGACCTACACCAATATACAAGATTGGTTTACCTGTAACATAAGAAACAGAAATAGCAGTTCCACCTTTTTCATCAATGTCTGCTTTTGATAGAATTGCTCCATCAATATCAATAGCTTTATCAAATTCTTTTATCTGTTCAATACAATCATTACCTGAAATCATCTCACCAACATAAATCTTCAAATCAGGTTTAACAACTCTAATTATCTTTTTCATCTCATCTCTAAGATTAACATTACTATGCTGTCTTCCTGCAGTATCAATCAAAACAACATCCAAGTCTTTTTGTTTTGCATATTTAACAGCATCAAAACCAACAGCAGCAGGATCACTACCATAATCATGTTTTATAACTTTTACATCTACCTTTTTACCTTGTTCTTCTAATTGCTGAATTGCTGCAGCCCTAAAAGTATCTGCAGCAGCTAAAACAACTCCAAGCCCCTCTTTCTTTAACATATTTGCAAATTTAGCAATAGAAGTAGTCTTACCTGAACCATTAACACCAATAAACACAATAACATAAGGTTTCTTCTTCTTAGCCTCTTTTAACAAATCAAAATCTTCATACTCTAATAGTTCATCAATACTTTTCTTTAAAGTATCCAGAATAATAGTTTCTATCTTCCTTCTTTGTAAGGGGGTATCAACCAATTCAACTTTCAAATCTTTTTTAATCTTCTCAATAACTTCAAAAGCAACATTATTTTCCAACAAAGCAACTTCCAATTCCCAAAATAATTCATCAAATTGTTTTTCATTAATTTTTTTTGTAGTTACCTTTTCCTTTATTTTACCAAAGAATCCTTTTTTTACTTCTGGTTCAATAACCTCTTCTTTTATTTTTTCTTCCTTGGGCTCTTCTTTAACTTCTTCTTTTGGTTCCTTTTTCACTACCTCTTTTTTCTTTGGTTTCTCAACTACTTTTTTCTCTTTCTTAGGTTTTTCTACTTTAACCTCTTCTTTAGGGGCCTCAACCTCTTCACCCTTCTCATCCACACCCTTCTTAAAGACACCTACAGCATCAGTTAGTTTCTTCTTTAAAAACTTAAACATATACAAGAAAATAGTAATTTTATTTATAAAACTATCTGCCTTAGAACTTCGGTGGCATAAGCTCCCTTAGATAAGAAAAAACTAACTCTATACACTCCCTCTTCTATCTTCTCAGATTTAAAGTCTTTAACCTCAACCACACTCTCTCTTTCACTACCTTCAGCACTCAATTCTCTAAAAGATTTAATTATGAAATCTGTTTTTTTAATTCCCTCTTCTTCCATAATCTTATCATAAACATGTCCTTCTGTTAAATAACCTAAAATAGGAACCTTGCCCTTTCCATCAACAACTTTATTCCACAAATAACTTTGATAAGAAGCAATATAAAATTTTAAAGTTCTAAATCCTTCTTTTTTCAAGGCACCAAGATAATCATTTCTTTCAACTTTCAAATCCAATAATTTACAAGCATCTTTAAACTTGCCTTTAATCAAATATTTTCCAATCTTCCAATTTTTATTCTCAACACCAAACCTTTGTTCACCAAAATAATTAATTATAAAATCTTTTTCTTCAATCCCTTTACAATCTCTAATAACAATCTCAAAATTATTTCCTTTTAATCTACCTAAATTAATCCTTTTATCTCCATTACCCAAATAACTTAACTTAACATCTTTAATCTTAAGTCCCAAAACTCTCTCTTTTGAAATTGGAATAGAAATATGTTGAAAAGTCCACGCTCTTCTATCTTTATTGCCAGCAAATCCAATATCTTTTTCTTTAAGGTTAAGTCTTCTTGCAATTTCTCTAATTACATCGAGTGTATTCCAATTTTTTTTCTCCAAAAGAAAATAAGCATATTTTCCTTCACTAAATTCTAATTGTGCTTCCTCCTTAACAATAAAATCTTCTGGTTTTTCTTTAATCTTCATACAAAACTTTAAAAATCCACACTTCTTTATAAATAATATGAAAACAATCCTGGTTATTCTTGATGGTGCAGCAGATCTACCCACTACTTCTCTAAACAATAAAACGCCTTTTGAAGCAGCAAAAATACCAAATCTAGATTATTTTGCAAAAAATGGAAAGACTGGTTTAATCTATCCTGTAAATCCTACAGTGGCCCCAGAATCAGATGTAGCAGTAACAGCATTATTAGGTTATGATCCTTACAAATACTTCACAGGTAGAGGACCACTAGAAGCACATGGCTCAGATATTCCTCTTAAAGGTCCATTTCTTGCTTTAAGAGCAAACTTTGCAACAGCTGATGATGATAATGAAATAACAGATAGAAGAGCAGGAAGAACTCTAACAACTCCTGAAGCTCATGCACTTGCAAAAGAAATTAATGAAAAAGTAGAACTCCCTTGTAAGTTTATATTCAAAAGCACAATTGAGCATAGAGGAGTTTTAGTTCTAAAAGGAAGATTTTCAGATGAAATAACTAATGTAGATCCAGCATACAAAAGAGTTGGTGCATTTGGTATTGCTCATGATGTAGATAATGATTATGTACAAAGGTGCATGCCTCTAAAAAAGGAAGCAAGAAGAGCAGCAGCAATAGTTAATGAATTTGTTGAAAATTCAAGAGAAGTGCTAAAAAATCACCCAATCAATAAGAAAAAAGAAAAAAAAGGCTACAAACCTGCAAATGTTATCCTTTTAAGAGATGCAGGGAATAAACTCCCTAAGTTTCCACAAAAGAAAAAGTGGGCAGCAGTAACTTCATTCCCTCTAGAAAAGGGAATAGCTAGGTTGGCTGGAATAAAAGTTCTTCCTTTTGATTATCCTGCAATTACTTCTAAAAATGTGTATAAACATCTTTATGAGGGGTTAGATCTCACAATACAAAAATCAATAAAATATCTAAGAACTAATTTTAAGAAATATGATACTTTCTATATTCACCTAAAGGAAACAGATATTCCTGGTCATGATGGTTTCCCCAAACATAAAGTAAAAATGTTGGAAATAATTGACAGAGAATTTATCTCAAAATTAAGGAAGTTTAAAGCTAGAATTGCGGTTACTTGTGACCATACAACTCCTTGTGAAAGAAAAAGACATACTTATCACCCTGTACCTCTATTAATCTACGGGAAAGGAGCAGATAAGACTGAAAGATTCACAGAACAAGAGTGCAGAATGGGTTCATTAGGAAGGATAAAAGGAAAAGATCTAATGAAATTATTACAGAAATAGATTTAAAGACTCTGTTCAATTCTAGTATTTATGTCTGAAGTTTTGATAACCTATGAAAATTTGTATGAAGTTTTAAGAAGGGAAAAGTATAGGACAGAACTCCAAAAATTAGATTCTACTTTTTACCAAGATGTTATAAGGTATCTCAATGAAAAAGAGGCAATTTTAGCTTCACAATCAAAAAAAGACAGTATTTTTGC
>CAZAKS010000077.1:0-4489 GCA_964485975.1 Candidatus Woesearchaeota archaeon | reverse complement strand
GAAAAAGTTTTCAGAACAATGAAACCAATCTTCCAACTAAGTATTTGTGGAGGAGAACCATTTCTAAGAGATGATATTGATAAAATCTGTGTCCTAGCCTGTAAATACCTCAAACCTTCTGTAATACACACTCCCACTAATTGTCTATCTCCAGAAAAAGTAGGTAAACTAACTAAAAGTATCATGGAAAAGATTCCAAGACATGTTAAATTCACAATAAAACTTTCCTTAGATGGAATTGGTAAAAAACATGATGATATTAGAGGAGTTAAAGGTAATTTTGACAAACTAGTTGAAACCTATCATATTTTAGCTAAGATCAGAGAAAAACACCCCAACCTCTACCTAGATGCAGGCGTAACTATTAGTATGAAAAATCTTGGCGATCTAAAAGAAATAACTGAATATGTCGAAAAAAACTTCAAACTAGATAGCTTCCTACATGAAATTGCAGACACAAGAGCAGAACTATTCAATGTAGATACTGAAGAAAATCTAAAAAAAGAATTTGATAATGTTATGGGAGACCTACATGTCACACCAACAGGTAAAGATTATCAAAAAGTTGTCAACCTACTAATGGATGATGTTAAAGGTAAATTAAGTAAACAAAGGAGTTTTAGTAGAATGGTACAAGCTTTGAGATTAGTCTACTATGAAAGAGCTGGAAAAGTTATGAGCCAAGGAAAAAGAATGGTACCTTGTTACGCTGGAATAAGTAATACTCACCTAAACCCCTGGGGAGGTTTATGGCTCTGTAATGTTCAAGCATTTCAAAAAGAAATGGGAAATGTAAGGGATTTTGGATATAATTTTGATAAATTATGGTATTCTATTCAGTCAAACAAAATGAGAAAGTTTGTAAAATCAAACCAATGTCACTGTCCCCTAGTTGGGCAAGCATTCTTAGATACTGTTATGAGTCCAAAAGAGTTGATTAAAGTATTTTATTATTATTTTAAAGGTTAGAAATTGAATAAGAAAAAATCACCTTGGAAAGTTGGATTAACTATTTTTAGAATTTTTGTAGCCATTGGTTTCTTTGCATTTTTAATTTATTATCTTGGATGGAAAGAGATTTTAGCTGTTTTTTCCACATTTAATTTATTTATCTTACCATTTAGCATACTAATCTTCTTTCTATTATTATTCATCTCTAGCTTTAGTTTTTACTTACTCTACAATTCAATAAGAAAAATGCCTTTTTTCAAAGTATTAAAGATATTTTTAATCTCTTGGTCCTTTGGATTATTCTCACCGGGAAGATTAGGAGAATTAACTCAATTATATTACTTAAAAAAACATAAGTTTCAATATGGTGAATCCTTATCCCTATATATCGTCGATAGAGCATTCACAGTTCTCACCCTATTAATTTTCTCATTATTAGGATTTTTAATCTATTTAGACATTTCCCAAACTTATATCCTAATTTTCTTCAGTGCTTTATTTATCGCAGGACTAAGTTTCTTATTCTCAAGCTTAGGAAGAACTTTAATTAAAAAAATACTAGGAAAATATGCAAAAAAATTCACAGGATTTCATAGTACCCTATCAAATTTAATAAATAATGATAAAAAAACACTCTTCTTCATATTTATATTAGCAATTTTAAAAGTTATAATAAACAGTTTCAGTATACTAATAATCTTCTGGGCATTTAATGTACATCTACCCTTCTTCTCTGTACTCTTACTAGTTCCAACAGTTGTAATAATTTCCATGATACCAATATCCATCAATGGATTAGGTATAAAAGAATCAGCTGCAGTATACCTATTTTCCTTTCTAACTCTATCTGGCTCAATAACTCTTTCTGTATATCTAATAGCTGCACTAATTAATTATATATTCGCAGGAATAATATTAATTTATTTCTTACCAAAATCTTTTGGTCGTTTTAAGAACTTACCCAATTGATTCAACATCTGTTTAGGAGAGGGAGGACAACCATCCAAATACTTAAACTCTCTTTCTTCAGCCATACACTTAGTACAATTACCCAAGAACAGCACACATTTAGCCCTTTCTGGTAACCGGACCTGTTTTCTATTACCAGTTACTATTGTCAACTCCTTGAAAAAAGCATAATAAAAGAAATGTGCCAACATAAATGGCCTTCTTAATAATAACTTCAACATTTTTTGTATATTCACAGTACAACCAGAGCATCCCTTTGTTCTAAATTCAACATTAAACAACTTTCTTGCTGTCTTTGCAGTCTTAAACTTAGTTCTAACCTCTTCTATACTTCTACCTCTTGTCTCTATATCTTCAATATAAGGAAAATGTTCAATCTTCTCATTAATTCCCATAATTCTTTTACAAACATTATCGACCTCAAAATGATTAGTACCGCATACAATTATATCCAAATTCTTTATAGACTTAAAAAAAGAAATACTATTACCTTGTAAACAATAAATCCCAGATACAATATTTAAGTCAGGCTTTACAATCTTACCTAACTCCAAAATTGGCTCATTCAAACCCAAAATATGAAATAATTTCTTATCTGGTGTTCTTAATAATCCTTTTTGATTTTTAGTACAAACAGTAATTGTAGTCTGAGAATGAGTTTTAATCACAGGCAAATTAATGTATTCATGAGTCTTCAATAACATTGGAAGTTCAATCTCTCCAAACTTCCATTTTTCTTTATACCTCTCTTCATGATTTAAATCAACAAGCTTACAGCCATGTTTTTCAGCTAACTTATCATAGCCCATTTGTTTCATAACTTTCATAGAATCACTACCCACAACACTCCCCTCACCAATTACAATCTCTTTTACTAGAGGTTTAAAGTATTCAATAACAGCTTCAACAATCTCCAAAGGTGTTACAAGACCATGTTTAGGATTAAAAGCATTAACAACATTAGGTTTAAGAAATATTAAGAAAAAGCATGGCATGCTACCTGATATTAGGTTTAAGAAAAATCTTATCTTTTTTTGGCTTATAGTCTATTAATTCCAAACTCTTCCTTATTGTTTTAAGGTATTCTCCTTTTGTTTTTAATATACTAACTACCATTTTTATAGATATTTGTACCTTCTTTTCCTGTTTTTATTATTTCAAGATCTAAATACTTTTTGGTCACAATATAATCATAATCTAAATAATTATCGACAGTATCAAGTTTAAAATTACCTCTTAACCAATAAGCCATTGCTAGTGTTGCCCTCTTTTCCTGTTCAGTTATATCATTTTCATCAGTAAAATTCAAAGAATCCTCAAATTCCTCTATATCAAACATAACTATTCCTCTATCTTCTATATTTTCATTAAACCATAACCCTAACTCTACTGGTTCCGTTTGTTTCCATTTATATTCTGAATCATATACCATTACTGCACAATTCAGTAGACAAATTATAATAAAATAGACCATAAATATTCTAAATAACTTCCTAGTTCTTAATTTTTTTATAAAAAAGAAGATTACACAAATTAAAAGCAATATTCCAGTGATTATTACTTTCCAATCCCAATATGAATCCAAGAAGTATTATTTATAGGGAAAAAAATATCAAATAGTAAAAGGGGTGTTGTTATTCCTACAAATACAGTTGTTAAAAATAAAGAAAACTTAGGTATTTTCTTTATCTTATCTAATTCTATAAACCCTGCAATCAAGATTAAAGGGAATATAGCTGCAATATATCTCCCCAATATCCTATAATCTTGGTAGCTTTCATAACCTCCTCCACTGTGGTTAGCTGCAATTATTAAAAGAAACAATACAGCAAAGAACAAAATTTCCACTAAAAGTTTTTTCTTTTTATTTAAAACCAGATACTTAAATAACATATTAAGACTCAAAATAAAAAATATTATTCCCAAACCAATAATTACATAATCTATGTAAAGAAAGAACCAAGTTATTCTAGCAGACATAAACAAACTTGTTGTAGTATTAGCCATTTGAGCAGTATATCCCAAAGATGTCCCCTTTATAATCAACCAGGGAAATATAGTTACCAAAGCAACAGCCAAAAGAACAAGTTTCTTCTTAATCTGATTTCTAAAATGTAATAAAACCAATATTATCACCAAAGGAAAGAAAAATATAGCCAAAATCTTAGTAAGAAAACAAAAACCAATACTCAAACCAGCCAAAATATCCCATTTTAATTCTCTTTCCTTAAATGATTTAAATATTAAGTATAATGAAAGTAATACTAAAGGATAAAAAATATTCTCACTCATTATATAAAAACTAAAGGTAAAAATAGGTGGTAAAAAACCAACTAAAGTTGCTACCATTACACTTTTTCTTTTATTAAGAAACTCTTTTGCCAATAAATAAGCTGGAAATATAATAAGTGATGAAAGAATCGCATTTATTAAATAGATCATATTATGAACTTTTTCCATATCTTCAAACAAAAATGCTGAAGAGATTAGTAATGGATAAAGTGGAGGATATTTATTCTCGCTAAGTTCACTTACGCTCTGAGTATCAAAAATAGCCTTTCCTGAATCA
>CAZAKS010000076.1:3944-4530 GCA_964485975.1 Candidatus Woesearchaeota archaeon | reverse complement strand
TCTTTTTTACTGCTTTTTTCTTTACTTTCTTTTTTACTGCTTTTTTCTTTACTTTTTTAGCAACTTTCTTTTTTACTTTCTTTTTTACTGCTTTTTTCTTTACTTTCTTTTTTACTGCTTTTTTCTTTACTTTCTTCTTTACTACTCTTTTCTCTTTTTCTACTACAATTGGTTGTGAAAGTTCTTCTTCAATTTCTGCTATTCTCTGTTTTATATTTTCAATAGTTCTTTGATTATCTAAAGGCCTTAGTAGAGAACCACATTCTTGACATTTAAAATCGTGGTCCATTGCATTTTCCATGGTCATTCTCATACAACCAGTTGGACAGAAGAAGAATTGACTTTTTTGTTCTCTTGCAAGTCTTAATTTAAACTCTTGTAATTGATTTTTCTTATAACCTATTAATGCTTCTTTAACTTTGGGTTTATTTAAGGTCCAATAATAGATATACCAACCTTTTTTCTTGTCTTTCTTTCTTTGAAATGTTACTAAACTATGGTCTTGTAATCTGTAAAGCATATTCCTAACTTGGTTTACAGTTACATTCAATTGTTCAGCTATTTTGAACTCACTTACATTCTTTTT
>CAZAKS010000076.1:0-3934 GCA_964485975.1 Candidatus Woesearchaeota archaeon | reverse complement strand
AAGATTGATTAAAGGTAGAATTTCCTCACCGGTAAGATTACATATAAGCTCGTCCACAATTTTATTATTAATCTTCATAGTTAAATTTAGTTTTCTAGGGTAATAACTATTATATAAATGTTTGGATCGTCAGTATTAAAAGGAAAAGTTTTTAAACCAGTTAGTCTCCTAGAAATTTATAAGCATGATATTTTGGAGGTGTCATAAATGGGTCTATTTGGATCAAGTAAAAAAGAGGATAAAAAGGAATTACCTCCTCTGCAATTCCCTGAATTACCTAAAACAGTTCCGGCGTATGAACCTGGAAAGACTTCTGCTCCACAGGAAAAACCTGTAGCACCAGTTCCTAGTTCTCCAACAGAAAATATTCCAATAATGCCTAGTGCTGCTCCTGAACTTCCATCTGGTATTGGTGGTATGGAACAACCTTTGTTTGTAAAAATTGACAAATATCGAGAAGTTATTGATAATCTTAACAAATTAAAGAGCAGATTAAATGAGGCAGGAAATATTCTGAACAAATTAAATAGGTTAAAGGAAGAGGAAGATAGAGAATTAGCTGCATGGCATAATGACCTTGCAAGAATAAAAACTCAACTTATAGATATTGATAAAAAATTGTTTGAATAAAATGGCCAAAAGGAAGAAGAAGAAAAAGGTGACTAGAAGAACAACAAAGAGTGATAGTGTTCATGTTATGGTAGTTAGCCCGATCGAGAGTAGGAAATCTATTCTTAGGGAAACAATTTCTATTGTTGATCTTCTGCAGAGATATAAAGTTGTGAAAAAGATTAGAGAAGCTAAAGAAGATGAACTTTCTAACTTCAGAAAGAAACTAGGTTCTATAACTCGTTTGGTTAAGTTGATTAGATTGAAAGAGATGCCATTAGAGATGGAAGAATTGAAAAAAGTTAGATCTGTAAATAATAAGTTGGTATTTGCTAAACAAAGAGCATTGAAACCACTAGGTGTAGCTAAACCAAAATCTAAGGAAAAAGCCCTACCTAAGGATCCATTGGATGCTCAGATGGAAGCTTTGAGAAGAAAACTAAGTTCTCTTTAATTTTTTTTATTTTTAGTTATATTTTTAAAGTTCTAAGTACAAATAATATTATGAAAACTAAAATTATAACAATATTTATGGTTCTTCTTGTTGCTTTGTTTATTGTTGGTTGTGGTGAAGAAGAATCTACTGTTGAGGAAGAAGACACTTTAGGTATGCCTTTGCAAGATGGAGATCTGGATGTAACACCTGAAAATTTAGATACTCATGTTGATTTTTTTGATGAATGGGAATATGATGAAGTAGATCAAGATACTATGGGAAGTATGACCTTCTTGACTTTTAATATGTTGTATGATACTGAAGGGGCCACTTATGAAGAGGTAGAAGAAATCACAGAAGGATATTTTACTGATTGGGAAGATTGGACAATTGAGAGTGAGGTAGTTTCAGAGCATGCTAAGACCTATAGAAAAGATTTTGAAGAGGAAGGATATGCTATACTATATCGTACATACCATGTAGAATCAGCCAATAACCTCTTTGTCTCAATAGAGTTTCATTCCCTTTAATTTCTTTTTTTTAATTAAATTTATAAACTTCTAGATATATTTCTTGGTATGTTACCCGATAAGGTGATAAAAGAGAAGTATAAACCTATTTTTTGGAAAACTCCTGAGAAGTTTTATGCTGTTAATGTTTTGAAGGAGGAGGGATTTTCTAGATTTAAATGTAAAGAGTGTGGAAAACCTTTTTGGAGTATTAAGAAAAGGAAGTTTTGTGGTGATCCAGTCTGTTCTGGGGAGAGTGTTTCTTTTATTGGTAAAAAAAGTGGAATGAGTTATGTGGATCTATGGTTAAAGTTTCAAAAGATGTTTGCTAAGTTTGGTTACAGTTCAATAAAAAGATATCCTGTTGTTTCAAGATGGAATCCTACAATGGAGTATACTAATGCTTCTATTGCTGCTTTTCAACCATTTGTTATTTCTGGAGAGGTTGAACCCCCTACTGAAAAGTTAGTTATTCCTCAATTTTGTTTAAGATTTATTGATACTGATAATGTAGGTATTACAATGAGTCATTTTACTGGTTTTGTTATGGTTGGACAACATCTGTTTAGTAATGAGTGGAATCAAGATGAGATGTTTAGGTGTATGTTAGAGTGGAATAAGAATGGATTGGGAATAAAAAATGAAGATGCTATTTTCCATGAAGATGCTTGGGCTGGTGGAGGTAATGTTGGTTGTTGTATGGAGATGTTTTCAAAAGGTGTAGAGGTATGGAATCAAGTTTATATGTTATATGAGCAGACTGATGATGGGGTTAAGGAGTTAGATAAGAAAGTATTGGATATGGGAATGGGTTTGGAAAGATGTGCTTGGTATTCCCAAGGAACTAACACAATTTATGATGCTACTTTTCCAGAGGTTTTAGAGAAACTGTTGAATAAAACTGAATATAAAGTTGATAAAAAATTATTGAAAAAATTTAGTCCTTATGGTGGGATTTTAAATTTAGATGAGGTTGATGATATTGATAAGGCTTGGAAAAAAGTAGCCAAGAAAGTTGGTGTTCCTGTTAAAGAATTAAAAGAAAAGATGTTACCTCTTTCTGGAATTTATTCTATTGCTGAGCATACTAGAAGTTTATTGTTAGCTATTGCAGACGGTGCTATGCCTTCTAATGTAGGGGGAGGTTATAATCTCAGGATGTTAGTTAGGAGATGTTTTAATTTTATTGACAAGTATGGTTGGGATGTTTACTTACCTGAGGTTTGTGAATGGCATGCTGAAGAATTAAAGAAATTATTTCCTTTGAAGAAGAGTTTAAAGACTGTTAGAAAGATTTTAGATATTGAGAAAATAAAATATGATAATACTAAAGAGAGAGCTAAGGGAATTATTGCTAAATTGGGTAAAGTTGGTGAAAAAGAGTTATTGCAATTATATGATTCACAGGGAATAAGTCCTGAGATGGCTGGAGTTAAAGTTCCTGATAATTTTTATGCTAAAGTTGCAGAGTTACATGAAGAAAGAGAGTTTAAGGGGAAGACTTCAAAAAAAGGAATTGAGATTAAAGGAATAGAAGATAGTGAAGCTCTTTATTTTAATGATTACAAGAAAGTAAGTTTTAGTGCTGAAGTTATTTTTGTAAAGGGAGATAATGTTGTTCTTGATAAAACTGCATTCTATCCTACTTCTGGAGGACAGTTGCATGATATTGGAGAGTTAGATGGGAAGAAAGTTGAAGATGTTTGGAAGCAAGGTGGTTTAATTGTTCATAAGGTTAAAGGAATTAAGAAAGGTAAAGTAAAGGGGAAGATTGATTTGGTTAGGAGAAAAAGATTAGCTGTGCATCATACTGCAACACATGTTGTTAATGCTGCAGCTAAGAGAGTTTTAGGAGATCATATTAATCAAGCTGGAGCTTTCAAGGATGTTGATAAGGCTAGGTTAGATATTACTCATTATGATAATGTTTCTAATGAAGAGTTAGTTGAAATTGAAGAAGAAGCTAATAAGATTGTTAAATCTTCTATTGAAGTTGTGAGTGAGTTTATTCCTAGAAATGAAGCTGAGAAGAAATATGGTATGGAAATATACCAAGGTGGTTCTGTTCCTGGAAAGAAATTAAGAATTGTTTCAATCAAGGGTGTTGATGTTGAGGCTTGTGGGGGAACTCATTTGAATAATACTAAGGAGATTAAAGAGATTAAGATATTAAAAAGTACTAAAGTTCAGGATGGAGTTATTAGGTTGGTGTTTGTCGCTGGTGATGCAGCTGTTAAGGTAGAGAAGGAAGAGGGGGGAGTGCTTAAAGAATTAGCTAAGGAGTTGGGTTGTAAAGAGTATGAAGTTGTAGGCAGAGCTAGGGAATTGTTTAAGTTGTGGAAGGCAGTTGTCAAGAAGAAAAAAGAAGTTGAGAAGAAAT
>CAZAKS010000075.1:0-4555 GCA_964485975.1 Candidatus Woesearchaeota archaeon | reverse complement strand
TCTTTCTTAGGACCATAATGCTTAACCTTCTTACTCAATTTAACTTCCTTCAAAGCATACCAAAAAACAGCATTCTCACCCTCCCAATCCCAACCAGAATTAACAATCTTAAATTCATTCGATTTCAATTTCTTGAATAAATACTCATAACATTTTAGTAATTTAGCACCAACAACATCTCTCTTCCCTTCAAAAGGCACAGCTTCAAAAACAAACAAATCCTAATGTTTTTTCTTTAATTTATCTAAATTAAATTCATCTCTAACAAAAAACCTATCTTTTTTCTTTGCTCTTAGATATTTTTTTGCAAGATCTTTAAACAACAAAAACTTATCCATACCCACAACTGCAGTAACATTCCTGGTTGCTTGTACTGGATCAATTAAAATTAAAGGAGAAACTTTCTTAGATCTATTCAACTCTTCTAATACATTACCTTTTGGATAATACCTCTCAATATCAATTATAACTTTAGGCTTCCATTTTGCAACCTCTTTTAACATTTCTTCAAATCCACCATAATACACAGTTAAAACCTCTAAAGAATATCCTGAAAATCCCCTAATATAAGATTCAGCACCATATAATCCATTAGACTTACAAAAAGCCTTAACCAATCTTATTTCATCCGTCAAATTCTTATGCTTCTTTACCCACTTAACATGTAAAGGTGAAATATCAGTAATATTATGTGCATCTTTTGCATTCTTGATCTCAATCAAAGGCACAACCTCAATATCATAACCTTTATACTCAAATTGAAAGTAATCTCTAGAACCATGTAAAACTCTCAAACCTTTAAACTTCAATTTCTTCTTTAACATCGCTGAAATATTCAAACCAGCATATTTTTTTTCACTAAATCTAACATAAATATCAATATCATGATTATCTTTCAAATAAGTTCCCTTTGCAGTACTCCCACCCATAATAATTTTAGTATCTTTTATCTTAATCTTAGATTTAATCTCAGAAAAAACTTTCTTTAGTTCCCTCTCCTCTCTTGGAGTGGGTTTAATTAAACTCAAAACCCTTTTCATTGTTATCTATACATATTACATGAAATATAAATGTTTCTGAATAAAGCTTATAAATACAAACATAAAAAACAAAAATATGGATGACGACAAAGGACTAGGATTCAGATTTTTATATTCAACAAGAAAAAACCCCTATGGCAGAAAAGCTACACTTCTTCATTCAGCAGGATTAGGTATTGAAACTGCAATAGATGAAGCTTGGGCATTAGTAGAGCAAATGCCTGTAGTTCACTTATGGTACAAACTAATCGCAAAAGCAAATGGATTAAAACCAAATGATCCAAAAGTAGCAGAAGCATACTGGATTGGATCAGATCTTTTAAATCATCTATTTGATTATGAAGAAATCCATGCACAAATCTTAGAAAGGTTTCCTGGTGCAGAACCAAGAAAACCAACAGGTACAGTTCCACCCCATCACAATCTACATGTAACTCATTAGGGGATTGTAAGTCAACCAGATGCAAGTGATGAAGAAAGAACTGATTGTTTAGTAATACCTGCAAAATCTTTAGATGGAGTTACTAGTTTTGAATCCCTATTAGATGAAAGACCTCTAGAAGTAACAAATTCATTTGGCTATTTAATAGAGAATGGTAGTCCAGTAGCAATTCATAGAAACATAGTTTGTACTCAACTAACAAGAAATAAAAGACAAAACCTAGAAATATATGGTTCTGAATTACAATAAACTCTTTACCATATAAGGTCCTTCTTTAACATAACCTAATTTTTTATAATAACCTCTAACACCAATTCCCGAAATAACAACAATTTTTCTTTTACCACAAAGTTCCTCAGCTTTTGCCATCAACTTTTTTCCTAAACCCTTATGCTGAAATGAACTATCACTCTTCTCACCTAGATTAATAGCTGTAGAATAAACATGTAACTCCCTTACAATCCCACAATCTTTTAATTCTTCTCTCAACTCTCCAGAAGGAAATCTCAATCTACAAAAACCATAAAGATTATCATGCTCATCTTCTGCAGAGATAAAAAATTCCTTACCTTTTGAAGCATCATATTCCATAACTTTTATTTTAACCTCACCAAACTTCTTTGCCCTACCAACCTCCCTACATCTAATACACCTACATTTAACATTCCAACCATCATGAAGATGTTGTCTTAAGTTTGTCATATCCACACCAGCTTCAATAACCTTACCAGAAATATCTCTCTGTATTCTTTGAATCCTACAATACTCAGGAACATATTTCTTAAAATGACCAATCAACTCAGCAGCTTGACCAGTTGTAATAGGTTCAAACTCACCACTCTCCCACATCTCATACAACTTTGTTCCCTTAGTAATAATACAAGGATACAATTTTATCATATCAGGTTTAAACCTTTCATCAGAAAACAAACTTTTCATATCTTCTAACTCATCCTTAACTCCTGGCAACCCAGGCATATAGTGAATAGAAATCTTAAAACCTAAATCTCTTAACACTTTAATGGATTCAGTAGTATCCTCTACTGTATGCCCTCTTTCAATTTTTTTCAAAACATTATCATCAACACTTTGAACACCCAACTCCACCCTTGTACAACCAAGTTTCAGCATAAAATTACCCTCTTTCAACTTCCCAAAGTCAGGTCTAGTTTCAACACAAAGAGCAACACATCTTACTTTTGTAGTTTCATTTCTTTCCTGTTCCTTAACCAAATCACTCTTTCCTTTTAACTTCAAAATCTTTTCATGAATTCTCTTCATCCTCTCATCATCAACATCAGCAGGCAATTCAAAGAACTTTTTGAACTTATCAAACTTCAAACCATTCTCATCAAAAAACATTTCAGAAAAATCATTCATTGCTTTAAAAGCATACATAACAAACTCTTCTTGATACTCTTTTTCTCTTGCAGGAAAAGTCCCACCCATCACAATCAACTCAACCTTATCAGAAGATTGATTCAACAAACTATATTGTTCTAATCTATTAAACACTTGCAAATAAGGATCATAATTATTTCTAATCCCTCGCATAGTTGCAGGCTCTTTACCAGTATAACTCTGTGGAACATCTCCAAAATGAGAATCAACTCCTCCCGGACACATAATACATTTACCATGTGGACAAGCACAGGGACTAGTCATTATAGCAACCGGAGTAACTCCAGATAAAGTCCTTGTAGGCTTTGTAATTAAAAATTTTAATCTACTCACTTCTTCTTCCTTAGCATGCAATAAAATCTGAATAATTGATGGAAAAACATTAGGTTTTAACTCCCTACAAATCTCTCTTCTTAATTTCAAAACCTCTTCAACACTAGTTAACTCTCTAGCTAAAATCTCTTCAATCAATTTCCGATAAAATTTCTCCATAAAACAAAAAAATAAAGAAAGATTTATATATCTTCTTACTAGGTATAGGCTTATGAAACAAAAACCTGCAAGGTTTTGGAAAAGAGGTGTGGCATATATCATTGACACATTCATAATCTCATTTATTATAATGAGTCCTTTCTCAAATTTATTATCTCAAAATACAGATATTAATACTTTTGCAGACTTCATTAGAGCATTACAAGCTACATTCTCATTACAGTTTGTAACAATTACAATAGTAACTGGCATATTGGCCCTATTATACTGGTCTTTCATGGAATGGAGATTTAACCAAAGTGTAGGAAAAATACTCCTCAAACTTACAGTAAGGAACCTAACAAAAAAACCAATTACTTTCACACAAGCATTAGTAAGAAACTTAACTAAATTATCAACAATTATTTTACTAATTGATTCTATCTTCATAATTAAAAGTAAAAAAAATCAAAGATATTTTGAAAGATTAAGTAAAACCCAAGTAACAGAAGAGGTGATGAAATTTTGAATAGATTTTTCCAAATAATAATATTCCTACTAATGTTATGGGTAGTTAGTTTTGCAATAGCCAACCTATTCTTTGAATCAAATGGAGATGTTTCATTAGGAGAAAAAGTCGCTGTAATTCCAATTAAAGGTATGATCACTCTTGAAGGTGGAAGCACTTTATTATCCAGTACAACTTCTGGATCTGAAATAGCCTCCAAAATAAAAGATGCAAATGCAGATTCTCAAATAAAAGCAATTGTATTGGAGATAAATTCTGGTGGGGGAACTGTTCTTGGATCAAAAGTAGTTGCAGATGCAATAAAAGATGTTGAAAAACCAATAGTTGCATCAATCTCAGAATATGGAGCATCAGGAGCATACTGGATAGCATCACAAACAGATACAATAGTTGCAGATTTAGTAACAATTAATTCTGTTGATTATGGTAATCAAGAAGGAACATTTGTTGTTTTTATGACTGCAGATGATGATTTTACAGATTCAAGTACACAAACCCCAAGTAAACAATAAAAATTAATTGTTGAAAAAGCTGTAGAAGAAAATCATGCACCTATTGCAGATTTCACATTCACTCCAACAAATCCTGAAGAAAAACAACCTGTACAATTTACATCAACAAGTGTTGATGATGGTACAATTGTTTCACATACTTGGGATTTTGGCGATGGTA
>CAZAKS010000074.1:2427-4692 GCA_964485975.1 Candidatus Woesearchaeota archaeon | reverse complement strand
ATTTTCTATTACCTGCTTAAAATTCCCACCAATTCTATATTGTTCATAACTTTCTTGACTTCCCCCATCTAAAGATACAACTAGATAATCTAATTTAGAATCTACTAATTTTTCAGCATTTTTTTCATTAAATATATTTAAATTGCTACTAATATGAACTATAATATTTTTCTTACGTGCATACCTTATCATCTTAAAAATATCTTTATTAAGAAATGGTTCTCCCCAATTATACAAATCAATTGAATATAGATAATCCCCCATTTCATCAATGATTTTTTTAAATTCTTCAAATTTCATAGAACATTTTTTTCTTCCGGGACTATTAGCACCGGTTGGACAAAGAGAACACTTTAAATTACAGATATTTACTGGATCAATTATCAATCTATAAGGTTTACCATAAACTCTTGAATTTTTGAATATTTTCATTTGAGAATAAATTAGAACAAAATTAAGAAATTTCTTTATTGTAAATCCTCTATTGAAAGGTATTTTTCCCAATTTTACATCAGTATACAGTATTTTTTTATTAAAGAGATCTTTTTTCATTTCCTAGCTAACCTGTTTAAATTTATCCTTTTAAAACTTACGAATCAGATTTCTCCCCAAATATTTTATCCTTTATAGTCTTAAACATCATTTTATCTTTTTCTTCAAAAGACTTAGTTATTAATAACATTCCAAAATAAATTGCTACAAACAAAATACTTCCAACAACAAGTGACAAAATACCACCTAAATCAACCCAACCTTGAAGGAACCACATAACTACTCCTGCTACTGCTGCAGACAATAAAACCTTAAGATAAGTAAAATCAAAAGGATTTATCTTTGAAACCTTATAGGTATAGGTTATTGTTGCTATTGTTACCACAACAAAAGATATTGCACTTGCTATTGCAGCTCCAGCCAAAGCATAATCTGGAATCAAGAAAAAATTCAGTATTATATTCAAACCCGCACCTAACAAACTCAAAAATAAAATAAATTTAGTTTCTTTCATAACAATTAGCACAGTTTTTGCTGTCCAACTCAAAGATGAAAGGAAATACCCTACAGTCAAAATAATAAAAGCAATAGCTCCAATTGCATATTCTGACCCAAATAAAATGTTTAATATTTGTCTTGCAAACACAACAAACAAAATTGCAACTATTATATTAATTGCATAAATCCATTTATTTATCACTTTGTAAGTTACTTTAAAATCAATCATTTCTTTCTTAGCATATAACCCACTTAAAACTGGAAAGAACATAGAAGCTATTGCAGAAGGAACCACAAACATTAATTGTGCAGTTGGACTTGCAGCATTATATATTCCCACATCTGCAATAGTTTTAAAATATCCCAACATAAAGGTATCTGTCCATAAAACTATTAAAAATAAAAAATCTGAGAACAACATTGGCCAAGAATACTTAAATAATTTTTTAGTTTCATTAATACTCTTAGTTTTACTCTTAAATATTGGAAAAATTCTCCATTCTAAAAAATAAAGTGCAAGTAAAGCACAGATAAATAAAGCACAAGTATAAGCCAATGCAGCCCCATATACTGCCAGCCCAATATACAAGAATATCAAAGTTAAGATAATCTTAGCAACCCCTTCTGTGATATCTTTAACATAGACCATATATTCAATTTTTTTGAATCCCTTGGCTACCTTTAAAAGTAAAGACTTAGTCACTTCCAAAGGCAATGCAAAAGAAATTATTTTTAATAATAAACTTAGATTAGGTTCATTAAATATTCCCACTGCAATCAAATCAGAAGATATATACAAACCAAATGCAAGAACTATACTCCAAGGTAATGCTATTTTTAATGAAGATAAAATTGTTCCCTTTGTTCTAGCATCATCTTTCTTACCTTGATAAAAAGCAACATATCTAACAACTCCATAATTAAGCCCCAACAATGCAAAAGCTGTAAAAATACCAAAAACAGCCAACATTAAAGAAAGTAAACCATATTCATAGGTCCCAATCCTAGCTATTACAATTCTATAAAAATAGCTCAATATTTTTGCTAAAAAGAATCCTAAAAACATCCATAGGGCCCCTTTTGCAATACTTTTTATTGCATCATTTGACATTTTTCTATTATGGCCCACCCCATTTTTAAAGATTATTAATGATAAGACCATCTTAAAATATATAAATAGACTAGTTAATTTCTACATAAGATAATCTTATAAAAGATCATAAAAAAACTATATTTAACCAAAATTGTTTGGGATATCAGCTTGATGAATTAATA
>CAZAKS010000074.1:0-2417 GCA_964485975.1 Candidatus Woesearchaeota archaeon | reverse complement strand
TAACCAAAATGAAGGTATTAATCATAGCAAGAACCTATATTGACCCCAATACAGGTTTACATGAACAATTAGATATTTTAAGTAAATACAAAGATATTGACCTTCACCTATTAGTTCCATGTAAATATGAACGTACATTAAAAACATTCTCAATTAATAGAAAAACATTTGCCCACAAAAACTATAAAGCCCATCTTACAAATCTAATCTTCTTAAAAAAAGAAAGTGCTCTATTTTTCTTCTCACCCTTATTAAAATATTTACTCAATATAAACCCAGATGTTATTCATGTTGAAGAAGAACCCTATTCCTTATTTAGTTTTCAATTAATGGCACTCACCAAAATATTCTTGCCAAAAACTAAAATTGTAACATTTTCTTGGGAAAATATTTATTACAAAAAAAGACCATTCCCTCTATCATTTTTTGAAAATTTTTCCCTTAATACTGCAGATTATGCACTTCCCGGAAATCAAGATGCCCTAAACATTTTAAGAAAAAAGGGATTTAAGAAACCCATGAAAATAGTTCCAAGATATGGAATTAATTTAAATTATTTTAAAAAAACACCATTAAAAAAACTAAAACAAAAATTAAAGTTAAAGGGAAAAGTTATTGGTTTCATTGGTAGATTAGTAGTAGACAAAGGTATAGATACTCTAATGAAAGCTGTATCCCTTCTAGATAAAGAATACACTCTAGTAATCATAGGACGAGGACCTGAAAAAAAGAATCTTGTTGCATATGCAAAAAAATTAGGAATTCTTGATAATATTA
Source organism: Candidatus Woesearchaeota archaeon (assembly GCA_964485975.1). Classification (GTDB taxonomy): domain Archaea; phylum Nanobdellota; class Nanobdellia; order SCGC-AAA011-G17; family GW2011-AR17; genus JABHZQ01. The sequence goes on along the minus strand of CAZAKS010000074.1, from coordinate 1,640 downwards.
GATTTATAGATACAGTAGAATATTCCTCTATCCCCCAATATATGAGCACATTTGATGTTTTTGTTCTACCTTCAAGATCTATGCCTAAATGGAAAGAACAATTTGGCCATGTTATAATTGAAGCCATGGCATGTGAAATTCCAGTAATTGGATCTGATTCAGGAGAAATTCCTCATGTAATTGCAAAGGCAGGTTTAGTTTTTAAAGAAAATAATTATGAAGAATTAAAAGATAAACTCCAAACCTCCTTTAAATCAAATATAAAGAAATCTCTTATTAAAAAGGGACTTAAAAGAGTAAAAGATTTTAGCCAAGAAAAAACAATGCAACAATTCTATGAAATTTACAAGGAAGTTCTAAAAAAGTAAACCTCTTATAAACATTTCCCTAGTTTTATCATAAATCTTATAAACTCACACTTAAAACTCCAATTTATGGAAAAAGGTCATGTTATACTACAACCCCAATATCAATCAAAAGATGCAAGAGAAGCATTTGACTTAGAATTTTGTCTCCATGTCTTAAATCATTCCAGACTTCTTATGGCAGATGGAGATGAAGATATAACTTACCTTGACGTTTTAGTAAGAAAACATCAAAATTACATTGTAATTGAACCTACAGAAGTAGGAAAACTTGACAAGCTAGAACTAGCAGCTAGAAACCTACAAAACAGAGGAGATAGATATTTAGGCTATGTAAGATTTCCAGAAAACCAAGTTCAATTCTCACTAGAAAAAAGAGCAGGCCCAAATATAGAATACCAAATATATACTATTCCTAGTTCAGAAGAAGAGCAAAATTCCTAAATTCTCCTCAATCATAATCTTTAAATACACCCATTTTTAGACTATTTTAATGGCAAAAATCAAGGTAGGGATGTTAGTCCATAATCCACCTTTTCAGGGAGGAATTGTCCAATATTGTATTCTACTAGTCAATTCTATGAAAAATCTAGTCAACTTCAAACTAACTGGATTCAAACACCTCTATCCCCCCTTACTCTACAAAGGAAAACTACCAAAGAAAAACAAAAGTGGGATCCAATTTCACACACCCCCTAAAAACTTCGTAACATGGTACAATCCTTTATCCTGGAATAAAGTATATTTTCAATTAAAAAAATGTAACATAATTCATATGCACTGGGTCTCTCCTTTACTAGCACCATTACAATACAAAATCTTAATGTTAAATAGATTCTTCAAAAGAAGAAAAATAGTTCTAACCTGTCACAATATAGAACCTCATGAATCAACCATTTTTGATAAAATATTCACAAAAGCAGTCTTCTCAAAAGTAGACCATTTCATAGTTCATGCAGAACAAAACAGAAAGAGATTAATAAAAAACTACAAAATCTCACCAAAAAGAGTTCACACAATTCCCCATGGAACATTTGGATACTTCACTAAATGGAAAAATGAATCAAAAGAAGAATTAAAAAAGAGATTTGGTTTTGAAAAGAAAGATAAAATAATTCTATTCTTTGGCTACATAAGAGAATACAAAGGACTAAGATACCTATTAAGAGCAATGCCAGAAATAATAAAAAAAGAGCCAAATGCCAAACTTGTAATTGCAGGAGAACTCTGGCAAGACTGGAAAACATACAAAAAAGAAATAAACCCAGAAATAAA
>CAZAKS010000073.1:0-4708 GCA_964485975.1 Candidatus Woesearchaeota archaeon | reverse complement strand
AAAGGACAAGATGCACCAGAGGGATTCTGGCTTAAATCAAGTATTATGTAAACTAGCTAAAGAGAATAATGTTGCTATAGGGTTTAGTTTTTCATCTATTTTGAATTCTAAGAATTATAGAGATTTAGGTAGGATTATACAGAGTATAAAGCTGTGTAGGAAGTATAAGGTTAAGGTAGTTGTTGGTAATTTTGCAAAGAATAAAACAGAGGTTAGAGAGTTAAAAGATGTCTATTCTATGTTCAAAGTGTTAGGAATGACTGGAAAGGAGATTAAGACTAGTTCTGAGTTTATAGAGAGTAGGTTAGATTATAAGAAAAGGTATGTTAGTAAGGGTGTCCGAAAGATTTAAAAAGGGTGGAAATTTTTTGAATCTACATGATAATCCCAATAAGATGCATGAGTTGTGGAAAGCCTATTGCCCAATTATGGGAAGAATTTAAAGAAAGATCTGAGAAGGGTGAAAAGGCTAAGGATATTATGGATGACTTAGGTTTAGAAAGGTATTGTTGCAGAGCTCAGTTTATGGGACATATTGATTTAATTGATGAAGTTGCTCAATTTAAAAAAGCTTAAATACAACTTTTATTTCTAACTTTTAAATGAGGGATAATGACTGGTTAACAAAGAGACTTGATCATATTTGGGAACTTCTATTTCCTGAGGTTGAAAGGCTTAACACTGTTAAAGTAAGCTTCAAGGGTAAGTGGAAGAATAAGTTTGGTCATATAAAGAGTATTGGTAAGGATTCTGAGATTGTTGTTAATGGTTTGTTTCAACATGAAGAGGTTCCAGAGTATGTTGTTGATATTACATTAGCTCATGAGTTAACACATTATATGCATGGTTTTAATTCTCCGCATAAAAAGAAGTATAAACATCCACATGCTGGAGGAATTGTAACAAGAGAATTAAGGAAGAGAGGCTTTGGACATATGTTAACCTTAGAAAAAGAGTTTGTTGAAAAGGACTGGTTTAAACTATATGAACAATTAAATCCAACTAAGAAGAAAAAGGTTGCATTATTTAGTTTTTGGAGAAGATAGGGGAATTCTAGTATACTTTTTACATGATTGACAGTAGATTATTAATTTTTTATCTCTTGTTCTTATCCTTGCATTAACTCCTGTTTGTAAAAAAGTGTAACAATGAGAACAGAACTTTCTTCTTTGAGTTTTTGTTAATCTTAAATTTGATTTCATAGCTACCTTTCTAGCTAATTCTACATATCTACTTGCACGTACTGGGTTTTTTGGAAAAACAGTCTCTGCATTTTTGAATAAAATTTTGATCCTTTCTCGAGCAATCTTCTGTTGCTCCTGTTTGTTAGGTCTTTTCATAGAAGTTTAATGTTGTGTCTTGGTATAAAAAACTTATCTTTTGGGTCAGTCTCTTCAGCGACATCATCTGCTTTGACTGCTTTTTCCCTGTAATACTTTGCCATCTAGTAATAGTTATGTCATGAAGCTTTATAAGGATTATGAAGACCTTTTGGAGGTCATTATATAATATATTAATTAATAGATTGCATTAACCTTTGTATTTCTACTGCTGAAAGGTTTTGTACTTTTTTATCTAACATGGCCTTTGGGAAGAGTGATGAAGCCTTTAAGGATGCTTCTCTTTTTTTCAAACCTTGGCCCATAAATAACTCTCTTAATGCATTTCTTAATTTTTTATCATATTGTATGTAAAGTTCTTTTAGAGGATTATCACTCTGTCTTGAAGTTAATACAACTAATGCTGATTTTACACTTGGTTGTGGATCAAATGCTTCTTTTGTTATTACTCTTATTTTTTTTACACCAAAGAACATAGGTAGAATGTAATTTAATTTACTCCAAGACTTTCCAATTAAGATGTCTGCAAATGTTTCAGGTACTACCAAAATTGCTTGATTGAAGTTTAATCTAAAAAATCTCCAGAGTAATGGTTCACATATTGAATAAGGTAGATTTGAAATACATTTGTCAAATTTTGGGAATTCAACTCTCAAGGCATCATCAAACATGAAGACTACATTTTTTTGGTTTGCAAACTTTTCTTCTAAATCTGGGATGAACTCTTGGTCTATCTCTATTGCATAGACTCTTTTTGCTCTTTTTACAAGATGTTCAGTTAGAGCCCCTTTTCCAGCACCTATTTCTAATACAGTATCCCATTTACTTGCATAAGAAGCTATTTCTTGTAATAAGGATTCATCCACCATAAAATGTTGATCTTCAACCATTAGGATTATTTTATTCAGAATTGTTTTTATGCTTTTGGGTTTTTAAGTAGTATTTTCATAAGTTAATCTTCTCTCTTCTCTTCTTTGGCTTATGTATTTTCCTAGTTCATAACCCATTACTCCACAAGCCATGGATAGAACTGGGCCTAAGCCGCTAGCTGTATAGAACATAGGTACTTGCCATAATAAATCAGAAGTTATTCCTAGTTCAGCAGAAGGGATTACTCCAATAATTCCAACAGGTATTAAAACCCCAATAGCAGTACCAGCCCTACTAGGAGTTATTTCTTCTGTTAGAAGGTCTCCTAATCCATATGTTGAAGATCCAAGACCTGGGAACCTGTTAGCTGTATCTCTTGTCCAATCATTAAACCTTTCTCTTTGTGATTCTAGAATCATAAAAATGAATATAAAATAAGCCTATATAATATTTTAGGTTATAGAAAATTAATAATTTTCTTGAAATCTACCTCTTTGTAAGAATCTTTGTATTTCTTTGCTAGTTTTAGTAGCTCTTTATCATATTTGAAGTACTTTACTAGGAATGAACAGAATTGTGAAACATTTTTAGGTTTATCAGTTTCATAACATCTCTCAAAATCAATCATGGTTACCTTACCTTTGTTTATTATAATGTGTTTTAGTGGTTTGTGCATCTCTAACTTGTTTACTTTCATCTTATCCATTACTCTACATTGTTTTAGAACTTGGATAAACACCTTCTTGTTTTTTCTCTTTAATTCTTTTATTGGCTTTCCTTCTACAAAATCATAACAGAAGAAATCCTTTCCATAGAATAATAATTTAGGACCAATTTTTTTCTTATTTAATTTTTGTAACCAATTTACTTCTTTTTTTGTATTTTTTACTCTACCATTATCTACTTTCATTGCAATCTTTTTTCCATCTATTGTAAATAGATAGATAAAGCTTCTTTTTCCTTTTGCAAAGATTTCCATGAGAGAGATGTATACAGAAACCTTTATAAAATATATTATACTAATAAATATAAAAGAGGGATATCCATGAAAAAAACAATAATATCAATAATACTTATTTTAATTATTTCTTTTGGAATGGTCGCAGCAGAATTTTCAGCACAAGCTGGATATGATTGGTTAACACTTCAAGGTGGAAGTACTGGTTTTGGCGGGGACATATTTGCTACTTCTCTAGCAGTTATGGCTTTGGATGAAGGAGGGTATGATACCACAGGATATGAAGATTGGTTATACACTCAAATGAATTCTGATTATTGTTTTGGTGGTACAACTTGTACTACAAAAGATAGTGCGGCTGCTGTTTTGGCTTTAGCTGAAGTTCAAGATGATACTTATTTTGATGAAATAGAGAGTTGGTTTGCTGGTTCTGTTCAAGGAGCCACTTTTTCAGGAGATTGGGCATTGGAAATTTCTACTTCTTCATCAGGTACTTGTACTTTTACTTATGATCTTCTTAATGTGACACAATCTTTAGATATTGAAGTTGATGCAGGTACTTTCCCTGCTTGTAGTGGTTCAAACTTTTTAGACTTGGATACTTGTTTACAAAGTAACCTGATTAAGAATAATCCAGGTTTGACTTTTGAAGTTGATTGTAGTACTTTAGAAGGAGATGTTATTATGACTTTGTTGTATAAGTCATCTACTACATATTACTTACTAGATAATCAGAATACTGATGTTGCAGAGTTTACAGTAACTAATGGATGTTTTGGTTCTGGTGGATCTGGATCTTGTGATAAAGAACCTTCATTATATGCTAATTGGGCTTTGAAATTAATGGGTTCTGATACAAATAGTATAATTTATTTGAAAGAGAATTATGATGATTCAAATGCAGAAGATGTTGCTATTATGTATAATACAGTTTTGTATAATACACTATGGTATAATCTTGTCAATACGAGAATGCTATCGAGAGACTTTGAGAGAAGACGTTATAGAGGTTAGGCTAGTGGTGAATGTTGAATACGGTTTATGCCATGGCGTCTTCATTGCCGATAATCTGAATTACGCAAAAAACTATAATAACTTTTATGGTTGAAGATGATATTGTCCAAAAGTTTGATGCCAAGGGTTTCACCGGTAAGGGATTATATGACTATGGAAAACAGATAAATGAAATATTTTGAAATGGATTTGAATGATGCTAAATTAGAAACTGATAATCTGAGCGTGCTGAAAGTGTTTCCTATACCGGATTCAAATCGGCTGTGATTACCGGTTGATGCTCCGGTGGATACCGGATGAAGCCCTTCAGGTGTTAAATCTGATCCTCTGTTCCGGATTGGAGGAATGGATCAAGAAACGCCGCCGATAGTAGACCTTCGTCAACCAGCCCCATCAGAGGATGACGGCGAACCGGCCTGTGCCCGAATCCAGTTTCTTACCTCCAAAAAGGGATAGTTTTCAAGGATACCGAAATGCGGCAGTTTCTTTATCTTGTATTTCGAGAAAACAGGCGTATAGATTCCAC
>CAZAKS010000072.1:0-4912 GCA_964485975.1 Candidatus Woesearchaeota archaeon | reverse complement strand
TTGAACAATAAGTACTCTGAGGGTTATTCTGGTAAGAGATATTACCAAGGTAATAGATTTATCGACGAGGTTGAGCTGTTGGCAATTGAAAGGGCTAAGAAACTTTTTAGTGCTGATCACGCTAATGTACAATCTAATTCAGGTAGTCCTGCTAACATGGCAGCTTATTTTTCAGTTTTGAATCCAGGAGATAAGATTATGGGTATGGATTTGACTCATGGGGGGCATTTGACTCATGGTTCTAAAGTAAACTTTTCAGGTAAGGTGTATAATTTTGTTTCTTATGGTGTTCAAGAGAATGGACTTTTAGATATGGATAAGATTAGGAAAAGAGCTTATGAAGAAAAACCAAAAATGATTGTTTGTGGTTATACTGCTTATCCTCGTAAGATTGATTTTAAGGAATTTTTTAATATTTGTCAAGAAGTTGGAGCTTATGGTTTAGCTGATATTTCTCATATTGCAGGTTTATGTGTGGGTGGAGAACATGAGAATCCTGCCCCTTACTTTGATATTACTACAAGTACTACCCATAAAACTCTTAGAGGTCCTAGAAGTGCTGTTATCCTTTGTAATAAAGAAGATCGATTTGCAAATATTGAAGGTCTAGATGAGAAGAAAGCTAAAAAGGCTAAAGATCTTGGTGGTAAAATTGATAGGGCTGTTTTTCCTGGCTTACAAGGTGGACCTCATGAACATACTATTGCAGCTAAGGCAGTTTGTTTTCAAGAGGCAATGAGTGATGATTTCAAACAATATGCTTCACAGATTGTTAAAAATGCTAAGGCTCTTTCAGAGAGTTTACAAACTTATGGTATGAGTCTTGTTTCTGGTGGTACTGATAATCATTTGATTTTAATTGATTTAGTTAAGACTAAAGGTGAGGCTAGTTTAGGAAAACCTATTGCTGTTGCTTTGGAGAAGGCTGGAATTGTTATGAATGCTAACACTATTCCATTTGAACCTGGAAGCCCTTTCAAACCTTCTGGTTTAAGATTAGGTACTCCAGTTTTAACAACTAGAGGTATGAAAGAACAAGAGATGGATCTGGTGGGACATTGGATTTCAGAAGTTGTTAAAGATCATACTAATGAAGATAAGTTAAATTTTATTAATAATAAAGTTAAAGAATTGTGCACTCACTTTACTTTTTACTAGAATGTTTTTTAATCTCTTTTTCTAATAAGTGAAGTTTAGACCATTTCTTATCCCAGTCTTTTTTTAATCTTTTTTCACAGGATTTTCTTAATTGGATTAAACCTTCTGCAAAACCTTTTCTCACTGTCATTATATGGGCTTCTTTCTCTATTTTTACTTTTGATTTTAGAGTTAGCTTATATGCTACCCACATGTATAGGTGTTTTAATGGATTTGAATCTAATCCTTGTAATTTATGGCAGAGTTCATGAGCTATTGCAGCTTCTACTGCTTTTTTTGGTGTTTGTTTTAAGATTTCTTTATTATAAGTAATTGGAGATAATTCTTTTTGTTTAAGAAAATCTTTCATAGAAAACATATTAGAGTTCATAAAAACCTTTTGTCTCTTTTGTTTGAAACTAATTTTATACTCTTTTAATTCTGGAAAATGCTTATTTTTTACCTCTTTGAATATTTTGGCATAACTCATAGTATTTTTTGATGTTCTTTTCATTTATTAATTTTTTGTGAGATAGTTTTTTATATTCTTAAGGTAGTATATTATTATGGTACTAGCTTTTTTTTGGGCATGGATAGGAAAAATGAATTGGTCTAGGAGAGTATATCAAAGTGGTAGGGACCTTTTTCTTTGGATTGGTTTGGCAAGACATGGTGGAAGGCAGGACTTTTTAATTGCTAAAAAAGGAGGGAGTAAGAAAAAATTAGAGGCTTATTTAATAAAAAAAGGTTATGAGTGGAGCTATTATTCCTGGATTGATGATAATGAAATTCTTAGTATGCGAAAAGTTGTAAAATTTAAGTACCAGTACCACATTAGGTTATTTTCTGATGGTGAAATTAGAGGACACTATGAATATGCACCAGATAGATATCCTTTGAAACATTTATGTGAGAGTTGTTTTGAACAAAAAAAGGTTTATTTTTCTAGATTATTAAAAGATTATAAGAAAAATTTATAAATATATAATAAAAACTATATGTTATGGTTGAAGGTGTTTTTAAGAGAAGTTGGCAGATTACTAAGTTGACATTTTCTGTTATAAATAAGGATAGAGAGATTATCTGGTATCCTTTGTTAGCAGGTATATTCTCATTATTATTTATCTTAGTCTTATTGTTTCCTACTTTAATAACATCTTACTTGGCTCAACAGGGTGTTCCAGCTTTTGGAGTTGTTGAATATCTTGTATTATTTGTACTTTACTTAGGTTTAGCTTTTATTGCTACTTTTTTCAATACTTGTGTGGTTTATACTGCAAAGAGAAGGTTTGAAGGAGGAAATGCAACTTTTAGTGAGACTATCAAGTTTGCATTGTCTAAAGTTCATTTAATCTTTGTGTGGAGTTTAGTTTCTGCAACTGTAGGGATATTCTTAAGAATGTTGGATAGGTTGGCTCAGAAAGCAGGACCTATTGGTGGAATTATAATAAAAATTTTAAGAGGGATTTTAGGTCTTATGTGGAGTATTATTACTATTTTTGTTGTTCCTGCAATGGTCTATTATGATTTAGGACCTATTGATGCTATTAAGAAATCTATTGATGTTTTGAAGAAGACTTGGGGTGAGAGTATTATTAGACATGTAGGTTTAGGAAGTGCAATAGGATTATTGTTTATTGTAGGAATAGTTTTATCAGTTGCAGTTATTGTTGGCGGGGCTATGTTGGGTGGAGTTGTTGGAGCTCTTGTTGGATTTTTTATAGCTGTTGTTTACTTTGTTGCTTTATTTGTTATCTTTAATGCTGCAAATGAAGTGTTTAATACAGCACTCTTTGTTTATGGTGATAGTGGAAAGGTTCCAAAAGGTTATAACAAAGAAATAATGGATGGTGCCTTTAAGGCAAAGATCTAGCTGGAATTATTTCTGATAGATGATCAATAACATGATGAGGTTGGGCAGTTAATAATCTCTCTCTTGTATGGTATCCATCTGCAACTCCTATTGCAGTAACACCTGCTTCTCTTGCAGCACCAATATCATAAATAGTATCTCCTAAGTAAGCTGCAGTGCTTCTAATAACTCTTAAACCCCAACAAATATCCTTCAACCCTTGTGCTTTGTTTTTAACATCACATTTAAATCCTTCAAAGAATCCCTCTAAACCATATTCTCCTGCTTCTCTTCTTAGATTTTCTTCTGGATGGCTACTTAATACAGTTAATCTTTTACCTTCTCTTTGTAGGAATCTTAGTGTTTCTTGAGCATCAGGATATACATGAGGTAGAACTCCTCTTTCTAATGCTTCTCCATAGAATCTTTTGTATAATTGATATGCTTCATCTGGATCAGCAACAACACCTTGAGATTTTAGAAAGTCTTCAGCTGTTAATTTTGTTTGAGGCAACCATTCCTCAAAAGTCATTGTAGGTTTTCCAAAATGTTCTAATAAAGCCATATTAGCTTCATAGACTGGACGTCTGTCATCGCTTATTACTCCACTCCAATCAAAAACCAATAAACCACTATCTAAAATTGCCATAATTTTCTAGTAGAGTATTCTTTTATAATGATAATTGTGCTAAAAAGGTATATTTTATAAACTAATTCTTAAAAATTACTCATATGTTTAATGGGTCAATTGAGTATATTTATAGTCTAGAGAGGAACAAAGGAAGGTATACTTTAGAGCATATTGAAAAGTTTTTATCTAAGATTGGAAATATTCAGAATGATTTTAAAATAATTCATGTTGCTGGAACTAATGGGAAGGGTAGTACTTGCTCTATGATTAATCAAGGTTTGATTGAAGAGGGTTATAAGGTTGGTTTCTTTTCTTCTCCACATTTAGTTAGGTTTAATGAAAGAATTAGAGTTAATAATGAGATTATTTCTGATGAAGCTTTGGATAGGATGGCTGAGAAGATTAAAGAATTGCAAGAAAAAACTGGAATTGATCTTAGTTTTTTTGAGGCTGCTTTTGTGATTGCTATGTTGTATTTTAAAGAAAGAAATGTTGATTATGTTGTTTTGGAAGTTGGTTTGGGAGGTAGGTTGGATGCTACTAATACTTGTATTCCAATTATTTCTGTAATTACTTCTATTAGTATGGACCATATGCATATGTTAGGTGATGATATTGAGAAGATTGCTGGTGAGAAAGCAGGGATAATTAAGGAAGGAGTCAAAGTTATTACTTCTGCTAAGGGAGAGGCTTTAGAAGTTGTTGAGAAAAAGTGTTATGAGAAAAATGCCTGTCTTGTTATTATTGGAAATAAGTTTTTAGATCTTGGTTTGAAAGGAGATTATCAAAAAGAGAATGGTTCTTTGGCTTTTACTGTGTTAAAAGAGTTGGGTGTTGATGAGGAGAATATTAAGAAAGGGTTGTTAAAAGCTAAATGGAAAGGTAGGTTTGAGTTTGTTGAGGATAATGTTCTTGTTGATTGTGCTCATAATGTAGATGGAATGAGGGCTTGTGTTGATTCTGTTAAGAAGATGGGGAAGAGTGTTATGTTGGTGTTTGGTGTTTGTGAGACAAAGAATGTTGAGGGGATGACAGAAATATTAAAGGAGTTGGATTTGGTTGGGGTGATTGTTACAAAATCTAAGATTTCTAATGCAATGGGGCCCTCTGTTTTAAAGAGTTATTTTTCTGATGCTGTTGTTAAGCAAGATTTGAAAGAGAGTTTAGAATATGCTAAGCAAGTTTCTGCTGATTTAATTCTGGTTTGTGGTTCAATCTATCTAGTTGGTGAGATTTACCACGAAGCCACCTAACGCCCAGGTAGACCAGAGGAGTGTCCAAAGCTGCAAAAC
>CAZAKS010000071.1:0-4924 GCA_964485975.1 Candidatus Woesearchaeota archaeon | reverse complement strand
AACTTGTTAAATCTGTTGTCGTTGTTGCATCTCCAGTTATTGAATCAATTCCAGTAGCTCTTCCACCGAGTGCACCTAATGCACTACCTCCACCACCAACCAATCCTCCAAGCTGTTGTAAAATATTATTTGCATTTGCAGTATCCATACCCTGCATTATTTGAGCTTCTTTTGCTTTTGAACAAGCAACTGTCTGAGATATTGCACCAACACTTCCAGAAATTATTGCACCAACAAAAGCAGGATTTGAATACCAGTATCTTGAATTAGCACCATAATATTTAATCTCACCCCCACCAACATTAATCAAATAATCCCAATCTCCAATATCTTTAGATTCTAAATCATCATGATCAAAGAAAAATACTTCATCAAATGCATTACTTGTAAATCCATCATAAGATGCTACACCATTCCAATTATAATAAGCACCACAATCTCCCTGTGCTTTACATAAAATATTTTGCTTCACAACCCAATCTCTATCAGTACACCCCATAGGAGTTTCCATAACTAGATTCCAATTATCAGCATTAGTCTTTCCACCAAAAATCTTTTTCCATCCACCAATCCTCCAAGTAGCCTCACAAGTTCTTGTTGCTTCTGAACAAACTTCATCTGTTGAAGCAGTACTTGCATCTCCATCATCAGCCCAAAACTGTTGACCAGGTGGAACTTGAGGTACACATATTCCTCCAACAGTAGTTTCCATCTCTATATCTTCTGCTTCTTGTTGAGACTTCGTTAAAGGAATATTAGATCCTCTATCTACCCTCTCTACTTCCCCTTCCAACCAAAAACAATCTCTATAATCTTCATCTTCACAACAATCTCTTATTACTTCTTCATTTGAAACTGAATTAGCAATAATTCCAGAAGTATCTCCTGTCTCTTCCTCAACATAATTACAATCATAACAATCCTCCCATCTATTATCCCTACAAGCTGCTTCTATATACTCTCCAGAATCAGATAAATGCAATGCTTCAAGAGTACCAAAAATCTCTGCAGATAAAACACCATGAATACAAATATCCTCTCTAAAATCAGTACAAGGTTCTGCAACCTCTTCCCCATTAATACAAAGTTGTCTAAAATGTCTTGAACCTACAGTATCCTGTGCCTCTCCAGTAAAAGAATCATACAAACACCAAGACTCCCCATTTAATTTATCTCCACCAGATGCCGGAGAAACATCATCATCATAAGTATCATAACAATTTAAATCAATACAAGTATATTCGCCATTTGGCATTATATGTTCTTTATCTGTTCCACAAACAGAACCAGCTGCATAATCACAATTTCCACAATTTTTATCATAAGGTCCAGTAATTGTACAAGAATCTTCTTCTTCTTTGATATACCCGCTACTATAACTTGAAGTTATATCTGAAGAATAGATATTCTCTCTATTCCCACAAGAATCATACCAATAAGCTTTTCCTTCATAACATCCAGTATATTGTTGCTTTGCACAATCAGCTGAAAGCAAATCATTTGAACACAACATACCAGCATTAAAACCTTCTTCTGTAAAATTAGATCCAACAGAAGGTTCATTAGATGCAGTAGGGCAATTATCTCTTGTTGTAAAAGTATAATCCTCTCCATTAACACAACAACCCCATTCAGAATTTTTTACAGAATTTAAACAAGCATATTCAGTTACAATAGAATCATCAAAATCCATATTAACTTCTTCATACTGTGATGCAGTTTCTTTACATTTAACCTCTGTTACAAAAAAAGCTTGATCAGCAATAACACAACAACCCTGAGTACACTGGTCAATTTCACAATTCATTGAATCTACCCAAGCAGTTCCTTCCTCTACCTCACACCTTGATTTTGCAGTGTTCTTAAAACAAGTTCCAGAATCAGAAGAATAACAACAACCAATTTGGCAATAAGAAGTTTGTTCACAAGTTGCATAAGCAGATTGATAATTCAAATTACATTCTGACTCATCTGCATACCTACAATACTCTCCATCATTGGTAACTTCACAACAAGCATTTAAAGCTGAGACAAAATTAATTAGAAGAATTATTACTATACTAAATATTAATATTATATTACCTCTTTTCAAACTAAATAATTAAATCTTTTTAATATTTATAAAGATTTTCTTTTAGAACTATACTAATTCCTCGCCTTCTATTGCAAATTGGAAAATAAAATCTCCTTCCCTCAGTTTAACTTGATAGATTTTATCTGGGTAAGGCCTATATTTGTAAATTGTATATCTACTTAGTTTTTGCAACATATAAACCAATTGATCAAACTCTCCTAATGAAGCTTCATCATTTACAACATCCATTGCAACATCATACAATTCACCTAAAGGATAATCAAAAGAAACTGAAAACTCTTCTTCTTTTAATGTTGATTCATCTTTTGAAATTTCAACAGGATAATCTAAAGTTAAATCCACATTGTAAGGAAGTATCTCAACCTCTAGTGTCCACTCATTCGCAATTGATGAAATATCGTCGCTGTAATCATAGACATTAATACAAGTTTCTAAAGCAGAAGTAATAGTTTCTTCAAGCTCTTCTTCCATATGTGCAACAGTCAACATTCTATTTGAACAAGTTGCAGAATTTATTTGATTATAACATAAATAACTTACAGTAGAATCATTATATAATCTATATGAAGTTTCAGGAGTTGCAAGGTAACCACCCTGTAATGCAATTTGTACAATATAATCCTCACCCACATCTTCCAAACATTCAGTAATATGGTTATCAACATCATTCATTTGATCTTGAGCAGAACCCCCTCCAAGAAGCGGAGGAAAAATTTTTGTTTGTGTTCCCACAATGTACAAAGCTACAATAACTACAATAACAATACCTATTATTATAAAAACAGTTGCCTGACCTCTTTTATCCATTATCATTTTTTATAGTTTTTTAGTATATAAATGTTTTGTTATATTTCTATTGTAAATGAACCTTGGTTACCAAATTCATCTTCACATATAATATAATATGTTTGTATATCTGTAAGTGCAATTGTTCCAGATGTAGCAGTACCTTCACCAAAAGCAAATGGTTCATATAAATACTCACAAGTTGCTGGTTCATCAGTCTCAAACACTAATGAATTAAATGCTTCATCAACATAAACATTTCCAAGTCCTGGTGCATTTGTATCAATATCAACAGTAAAAGATATAGTTGTTGAGTTTTGATTACCTGCAACATCCTGACATAAAATATTATATGAATACTGCCCTGCAGAAAGATCTTCTAATAATTGTTCGTGATAAGATGTATTACTTGCAAAGAATTCAATTCCATCATAATAACACACAGACTTTCCATTCTCTGCACCTACTGAAGTTTCAACCTGTAATGCAACATCATTATAATACACAGTTCCATTAGGTGAAGTTCTATCTATGTTCAATGGTTCTGTTCCTTTTAATACAAAAGCATAATTCTGAGAATTGATATTTCCAGCCAAATCCTTACATGCAAAATAAAAGTAATTCTCTCCCAACTCAGTTACATTAAGAACAGCAGCCCTATAATTTTCATAATAAGCAGACTGGGTTGCAATTGAACCAGTTCCATAAATAAAATAATTCTCCATTAAATCAAATTCTTGATCAGAGTAAGACCACCTACATTCTTCAGTTGGTTCATTTAAGTAAATAGTTACAACTGGAGTTGAAACATCAGCTGCAATATAACTTCCAGATGCAATATCTGTCGACTCAATCATTGGAGCCTGTACATCCTCCCCAGCAGTAGTTGTTACTTTCATTACAAATGCATTTATATTCCAGTTACCTACTGGATCTTGGCACCTTATATAATAATTAAACTCTTCATCAGGTGTTAAAACTCTTGTTTGATTATGATTTTTTGAATAATATGAATCTGGGAACATCTCTGCCATCTCATCAAAAGATTCTATTGGTTCTGTATCTATTCTACATTGAGACAATTCATCAGTTATTATTCCATAATGGAACTGAGTATAAGGTTGAACTCCAGTAACAGATACTCCATTTGTTCCATCTAGATTATAAGTATATTCATATTTTTGAAATATCTCTTCATCTATTTCTATAATTGGATGATTCACATCATTAATATGTGCATTAAAACACTTCTCTCTTTCAGTTCCAGCATTCTCACTTATATAATCACAAGCAGCACCAAGAGACTTACATTTATACTCAGTACACTCATACCCAGGAAGTACATCTCCAGAACCATCATCTAAAGCCAAACCTCCTTGAGATACTGGCAAGTCACATAACTCACAAAAATCTCCGCCACTTGGAGGAACCCAAGATTCACAATTAGCTGTAACTGTAACTGTTTCAGATTTTCCCCCAGAAGTTACAAATTGCACAATTAATACAACAATAGCTGCAACTGCTGCAACTACTAATCCTATAGGACCAAAAGCAGAACTTGTTCCTGCAATAATTCCAATCAAACCAAATACTGCACCAACTCCTCCAGCTACAAATGAAACAACTGTCGCAGGATACTTAAAATCAGATAGCCATTCAGTAGCCATTCCCACCTCTCCCTGATTTTCCAAAGCTTCAGAAAGACCTAACAAACCACCATGAACTCCATAAGCATTTCTCAAATTCAAACCAGGAGTTTCTTCAATATAATAAGCCATTCTATCCAAATCAGTTCCATCTCCATAATCTTCACCAAAACCAGAATACCAACTAGCCATATCCATACCTAAATATAATACACAGCTAGTCTCATCAATTTCATTACATGCTCCCTTACAAAGCCCCCCACTACCACTAAAAAAACCAAAATCAACCTGCCCATATTCATCGTGACAATCCCAATCATAACCAAATTAATAATTTTAATTTACAGCACCAAAAAATTCAACCACTGTAACAGTAAATAAAAAACCAACATCAGAC
>CAZAKS010000070.1:3348-5091 GCA_964485975.1 Candidatus Woesearchaeota archaeon | reverse complement strand
GTAGCTTACGCAGAAGATGTCAACCCAAAAGAAGTTATAATGCACATTGCTCCATTATGTAAAGATAAAGGAGTACTTTGTTTCGCAGTACCAAGTAAAACAGAACTTGGAACAGCAGCTGGACTTCCAGTAGGAACAAGTGCAATAGCAGTAACTCAAGAGGGAGATGCTAAAAATCTTATTGCTAAACTAGGTACTGTTAAAAAGGAAGCCCCTAAAGTAGTTCCAAAGGAAACACCCAAGGAAACACCTAAGGAAACACCTAAGGAAACACCTAAGGAAACACCTAAAGAAGCAAAAAAAGAAGAACCTAAGGAAGCTCCAAAAGAGACTCCAAAGGAAACACCTAAAGTAGAGGAAAATAAAGATGGCGAAAAGGCCTGATAAGAAACAAGATAAGGAAGAAAAGAATAAATCTCTTTTCACAAATGCAGTTCCTGCTAGAGTAGAAGAAATAGTAGGTAGGACTGGAACAAGAGGAGAGGTTATCCAAGTTAGGTGCAAGGTTCTTGAAGGCAGAGATGCTAATAAAATTCTTACAAGGAATGTTAAAGGTCCAATAAGGGTACAAGACGTTCTAATGCTTAGAGAAACTGAAATAGAGGCGAGAAAATTAACAAGAGGTAAGAGATAATGGCAAGATGCAGTTACTGTAGAACAGAAATAAGCAAAGGCACAGGTATGCTATTTGTTAAAAAAGATGGTAAAACTCTATGGTTTTGCAACAAAAAGTGTGAAAAAAATTCTCTTAAACTAAAAAGAAAGCCTCAAAAACAGAAATGGTTAACAAAGGAGAAGAAAAAATGATTGAGAAAACCTTAGTTATTATAAAACCTGACGCTGTTCAAAGAGGACTTGTTGGTGAAATAACTCACAGATTTGAAAAAGTTGGTCTAAAATTGGCAGCAATGAAAATGTTGTTTGCAACAAAAGAACAATTAGAAGAGCATTATTACAAAGATGATGAATGGTTGACAAAAAAAGGTGTGGGAATTATAAAAAATAAAAATTACCCTAAAGATTACGATCCTAAAAAAGCAGGAAGAGAAATTGTAGATGCTTTAATTGATGATATGAGACTCTCTCCAGTTATTGCAATGGTTGTTGAAGGTCATAATGCAGTTGCTGTTGTGAAAAAAATCACAGGTCCAACAAATATAGAAGAAGCACTTCCTGGAACAATTAGAGGAGACTACTCCCATGATACTTATGGTTTAGCAAATGTTAGTGATAGACCAATTATTACAATACTACATGCTAGTGGCGAGAAAGATGAAGCAGAAAAAGAAATCAAGATCTGGTTCCCAGAAAATGAAATCTTTGACTACGAAAAAATGGATGCTGCATGGCATTATAGAAAAAGAGAAACAAAATGAATATAATCCTTATTGGGGGGCCTAGTGTAGGAAAGGGAACCTACGCTTCTAAGTTAAAAAAAATATACAATATTCCTCATATTTCTACTGGTGATCTATTTAGAGATAATATGAAAAACCAAACTGAACTTGGTAAAACAGCTCAAGGCTACATAGACCAAGGTAACTTAGTTCCTGATGAAGTTACAATTGCAATGGTTAAAGATAGACTCTCTCAAGAAGATGCACAAAATGGTTATTTACTTGATGGATTCCCAAGAACAATTCCTCAAGCAGAAGCTATGAGTGAATTTACAAAGGTAGACAAAGTATTGTACTTTACTGCAGAACAATCCACAATTCTTGCAAGAATTGCAGGAAGAAGGAT
>CAZAKS010000070.1:0-3338 GCA_964485975.1 Candidatus Woesearchaeota archaeon | reverse complement strand
AAAAAAACATCCCCTCTAAACAAGAAGGGATCTGTGACCATTGTGGTGGAGAGTTATATCAAAGAGCTGATGAAAAAGAAGATGTAGTAAAGCAAAGGTTAGATACTTTTGACAAACTAACAAAACCAGTTCTAGATTATTACAAAGAAAAAGGTTTATTAGCTGAAGTTGATGCTAATCTTGACATTAATAATCCAGATTTCCATGTAATTGAAGATTGTCAAGAAGTTTTAGATAAGTTATAATTCTTAATGTGGAAATGCAACCTCAGCAACACACCATAACAAAACCAAAAAACCAATTAAACTAGATAAAATAACAAGAATAGACCTTTCTTTTCTAATAAAACTAATAACTCCTGTAATAAATGAACTAATTGCACAAATAGCAGCAATAAGCATAGGGATTGTAAGAATAAGATTACTAAAAAAAGTCTCTCCTCCTCTCTCACCCAAACCAACAAGAACAAAAAACAATCCTAAAAATATAAAGAAACTAATAATCAAGCCAACAGACCATTTACCTAACTTAGTCTTCATCATAACCCCAACTTTTTATCTATTTCTCTACCTGCATTCTCAATCTCTTCATAGGCAGATACAAAATCCTGTTTCATTTTCTTCAAAGTAGATTCTAGGTTCTTATCTCTTAATGAATATTTATTATCATTCACAACAACCAAACCAGCCCCAATAAGCCTTGTTAAATGGTATACAACAGTCCCTCTAGAGAGGTTTAACTTATATGCTAACTCATCAGAAGAGAGTCCCTCTTTCTTCTTTGTAGCCTTTAACAGCTCAATAAAGATCCTAAAACAGCTCCTTTCTTTATCTCTTTCACTAAACAAACCAAGAGATTCTGATAGAAATTGTAATTCTTTGTTCAAATTCTCTTCAACAGGCTTTAATTTTACAATAGTTATCCTCTGAAAACGCGTTATCATAAGAATAAATAATAGATTTAACTTTAAATATCTTTCAGTTTTTATAAAGAAAGATTTATAAGTTATACATTAATTTCTCAAATTAGGTAAAAAAGATGTTTAAATCAAAAAAAGCTATGAAATTAACTCCTTCTCCTGATATTTACTTACAATTTGCAGATCCTATTGTTGAACAAGATTATGTAATACTTGGTGGAATTGTTTATGCTGAAGCTACAACCTCATTAAGCAATCGGGGGGGAGACTGGGTAGAATCAAAAGATACTGTGCCAGTTGATACTTCATTTGATGTGGTTTTTTATTCTAGTGGGGAAATGGAATTTGCACCTTATGATGAAAAAAATCCAAGTTTATCTTTTATGGGAGACATGGCTTGGTGGAGAGGAGAAAGTTTTAAAAAAGATGCTTGGACCAAAGCTCAAGAAGCCCTAGTGGATATACCTTCTATTTTAAGAGTAGCAAGATTAAGACTAATTGAACAATATAGAGAATTAGAAGATTTAACAGATGAGCAAGCAGAATTATTAACTCGTTTAGAACTAACTCCCCCTTTAACTTCCAGAGCAATTGATTATATTATAGAAGAAGTCACAGAAACACCTAATTATGTAAAACCAAAAGAAAAAAAAGGAAAAGTTATTCCCTTTACCTCATTAAGAAGATAGCTTTTAATCTTTCTCTCCAAGTTCTTCTTGCTGTCGGAGTAACTTTACTTCCAGTTGCTGCATCTTGTGCCATATCTCTAACTCCATCTAGGAATAGTTCCAAGTTAGAATCTAAAAGAGGCAGTGCCTTTGCATCAAATTTGGCTTCCCATTTTTGAATCTCTTTGTTGGCTTTTCCAGCTTGCTTTCTAAGTGCTTGTAGATCTTTAGTCATCTCTCCAAGTTCAAATAAAGCATTATCAACATGTATTAAAATACTTTCAGAAGTTGTCCTTTCTTTAGCAAATTCCTCTTTTAAAAGGTTAATTCTACTTCTCAACATTCCAACATTTTTTGTTCTCTTCAGAGTTGGATCTCTTTCTAACCTTTGTAATTCACCAAATCCATTAGAAATTTGAGCAGGTAATTCATTTAAATCATGTCCAAATTTTCTAACCCAATCAATATGAAATCCTATATTGGTTTGATGTTGAGAACATTCAGAAAGCATAGGTACTATATCTGGTACTCCTTTTTCTTCAAACTTTGTAGCTTGATTAATTAAACTGTCTGGTATTAGTTCAGCAGCTCCCATTTATTATCACCTCAAATATTATTACAATTAATACTCATTTAATTATTTATAAGGTTTGTTATTTACTAAACTAATAATTTAGCAATCCTATATTGAAACTCTGTCTCTATCTCAGTAACTTCAATAATCATTTCATAGTAATCTTCAGAATAAACAAAGGGTTGTATAACATAATTATCATAACTCACAACTTTAATCCCCATTTCACTTTCTGTTATTTCATCAATAACACTATACACTTCTCTCAAATCAACATTAAAATACTCTGTTTGATCTCCTAATTCTCTTTGAACATCTCCATCACTAATCATGCCTAAATTAGAAACAGTTATCTCTGCCTCTTCTAAAAACAAAACTTCTACCATTGGCTTACCACCACTCCAAGTAAAACCACTATCATCTAACAAATAATGACATTCCACAATTTCTAATTCCAAATGCTCTTCAAGGTTATTAGTCATAGTGGGTACTGTAACTAACTCATAAACAGTTCCAAAAGAAGAAGATTCAGCAGGTAAATTCAAATAACCACCTTGTAAACCCATTAAATAAAAACCACTCTCAACACTCTCTTGTACACAATCTTCAATAGTCTCTTTAGCATCTTCTATATTTTCAACCACAACCAAACCAGCATTAATATCACCAGTATCTCTATTAATAAATGCAAAGAATATAATTACTACAAAAATAAACATAATTCCAAGAACTAAAAATAATGAAACTTGCCCTCTTTCCATATTTAACTAAATAGATTAATAATATTTAAATTTATTCTTTAAAGAAAAAAGAAAAAAATTATTTTTTCCTTCCAACAGTTAGTCTTAGTACCAATAAAACAACAAAAAGGATTCCTGCAACCATTAATATCCAGATCCAAGCTTTTGTGTACCAAGGTTTACTATCTGCATCATCACCCAACTCATCTTCTGCACCTAATGCATCAGCATCAGTAGCATTTGTGTCATCTGTAGTCTCATCAGTTGTTTCATCCTGCACTCCTGTGTACAATTCAATAGTTATCTGTGCGGTTGTTGTAGCTGCACTATCACAAGTAATATACACATCATACAAACCATCACCATCTAAGTCAATTCTCTTCTTACTTCCTTCATTAATTGTTGTTGTTATACCTAATTCAACTAACTCAAGTTCA
>CAZAKS010000069.1:0-5112 GCA_964485975.1 Candidatus Woesearchaeota archaeon | reverse complement strand
TTCAGGATAAGAAGCAATAGCTTCTTTTGATTCTGAGGTAAATGGGACCCAAACACTAGCCATATGGATCATAATAATTGCAGGACCTGAAGGCAAGGCACCTCTTGATTGGGATAAACCATAAGATCTCCAAGCTGTTTGCATTGTAGATTTAGTAATAGAACAAGCCCCTGCCTGATGTTGTAGAGGAACTCTATTAGCAAACCTAATTACCTTTACTAACTCATCACCAGGTAAGGTTCCACCATAAGCAATTGCAGCTTCGATAACAAATGGATTTCCTCTATAAACACTAGGTTTCCTTGTAACTGCAGCATAAAATTCAGCATCAATCTCTTTTTTCATCCCTTTAATCATCTGATCTTCACCAATAGGAGAAATACAATCTGTGGGTGGACTCATTATCCTTGTTTTTTGTATAGCTTGAAATAAATTATCAGCTTCTTGCCTTGCGATTCTAGAAGGCCTAGCTTTTTCATACAAACCTGCCTTATCAGAAATCTCTTTTGCAACTTTTGAAGAAACCCTACAAAAATCATTTTTCAAAAATGCTTGTAAGGACTTTTGTTTAGTATCTTTAAGCATTTTAATTAAAATACCCAATTCAATACCATAAGGATGGGGTTTAATTTCTTTAGCTTGTTTAGGAACCTTATTAATAACTCTTGGAAACTCTATTGGTTTATCTTGAATAGGTGATTTGTAAACAATACTAGCATGAGGATTTGAAATTGCTGTTAGTTGTAAATATTCATCAACACTTAATTTCCCTTTATGGTACTTCCCTTCCATTTCAATCTCAATCCTTGTACCATGATCTTTTTCCCACTCTTCTACAGTTTCTTTTACAATTTCTGGTTCATTTGTTTTTGTGTTAAGTAATAGTTCATAATAATGTGCTTTACCTCTCTTACTTGTTTTAGAAACAATCCTTACTGGCTTTCCAGTTGTTAATTGACCATACAATCCTGCAGCTGAAATTCCAATACCTTGTTGTCCTCTTGTTTGAGATAATTTAAAGAATTTTGAACCATAAAGTAACTTTGTAAAAATCTTTGGAATTTGATCTTTTACAATTCCGGGACCATTATCTTCAATAATCATAGCATATCTTGTTTCTGTAGTTTGTTTTATTTCAATATATAATTCAGGAAGAACACCAATCTCTTCACAAGCATCTAATGAATTATCAACAGCCTCCTTCACAGAAGTAATCAGTGCTTTTCTTGGATTATCAAACCCTAATAAGTGCCTATTTTTAGTAAAAAATTCAGAAATTGAAATCTCTCTTTGCTTTGTTGCAAGTTCTTCTGCTTTTACTTTTCCTTTTTTCATATCAGATAATTTAGTTTGAACCAAGTTTTTTCACCAATGAGAACAATCAAAATTAATTAGTTAATAAACTTTTCTAAAATAAAAAATAAAATTACTCTACCAAGTAAACTTTATCATTAGCTCTAACTCTTTCTTTAAATTTAACTCCAATATCGTCTCCAGGTTTAGCTTCTTCAATATCTTTTTTATTCACTTGCATAGATTCAAGAGTTTGCTCAAAGTTTGTTGTTTCACCAACTATATGAAGTTTATCTCCAATTTTAATATTACTTGATAATTTTATAACTCCCACACCAATGTTTGCAAAGAAGTGAGTTACAACACCTATTTCCTTTTCATCCATTTAGTTTCACCAAGAAATAATATGTTTTGAATTTATAAAAAACTTACGATCTAGGTAAGTGATCATAAACTTGCATAATCTCATCCAATTCTGGTCTAAAACCTTCCCTTTCTGCTAAGGCAACAATACCAGCTCTTATTTGGGGCCTATAACTTTCAACTTTCTTTCTTGCAGCTTCAACTCCAAACCTATCTGGACCAGTATTCCCATATAATTGTTTTAATAAAACAGTAATAGCATCTAAAGCATCACCAACAAAGGGTTGCCATCCTATTCTATCTTCTATATCTACAGAAGGATCAAAAATTGGTCTATCCACAACCAAACTATATTGTACAGTTCTTTCTACAGATCCTGGATGCATCCAACCCATTTGGTCAGAAGCTTGAACCACACTTCCAATCATATAACTTGGTGGGCTTAAAGAGGGTGTATCTCTTGGGCTTTGAAAGTCATGACATTGAATAGTATCATCTACATAACCTTGAATCCCATACAGTCCCAAATTTTTACAAAAAGCAATAGCTCTATCTGCACCAATCACATGATGGATCTTATTACTTTCTTCAGTTTGATTCCCTCTATCATCAAATCTACCACAATCATGTAATAAAGAACAAATTTCAACAACAGCACCAGCACTCTTTAGGGGATCTACTCCATCAAAAGCTCTTGCTTCTAGAATTAACCTTTCTCTTTCTTCTTCTGTTAGTTTATCAAGAAGTTTCTGACTACCCAATCTAACTCTATTTCCATGAAGAAATCCATGTGTTTCTTCTCCTAAAAAAGCATCAACCCACACATCCCCTGGAAAAACATCTCTAACTACCTCTCTTAAAAATTGTTCATCTGCTTGATAAAATTCTAATAAATGCATATCTGCACAAAAACTAACATTATTTAAAAAATTTATTGTTTTTGTTTATATCTGCCCCTAGAACAAACCTTTTCAAACCTCTTCCAGACCCCTTCAAATTCCTTGCTCTGTTTTTTATATCCTTTCAAAATAGCTTCAAAACTTTCTTTAGAATGTTTGTAATGCTTACTATCCAAAGCTTTCTTAATTAAATGAAGATCCACAGCTTTATCTTCAATTTTAGTAGAAACAAAACCTAATCCAAAATCAATAAAGTAAACTTTATCTTTTAATATTAGGTTTGAAGTAGTCAAATCTCCATGAATTATGTGTGCATTATGTAATTTTGCAATCTTCTTTCCTACTCTTTCAAATATCTTCTTCCTTTCATCCTTGTCCATGTGATCAATAATATCTCTTAACTTCTGTCCTTCAATAAATTCCATCTTAATAATCATCTCTTTATCACAAGAATCAATCACATCTGGGACAGGAATTAATTTAGAGGCTTTTTGTAATAATTTAGTTTCACTTCTTGTTGTTTTCTTCCTAATAAAATTATCAATAGACTCATGCCTATATTCTTTTTTTATTCTCTCTTTTATTACTGTACCATCTTTAAAGAAAATTTTGGCTTCAGCACCCTGTTGTAACAATTTCATAATCTAAAACCCCTTAGGAACTTTGCCTTTTAATTTTTTCATTAACTTATTAGGATCATCACTACCTTTCATCATTTTCATAAGTTTCTTACTCTTCTTGTACTGTTTTAATAACTCTCTAACTTCAGAAACCTTCACTCCTGCACCCTTAGCAATTCTATCAATTCTGGTTCTACTCAAGAGATCAGGATTTTCTAATTCTTCTTTAGTACAAGATTGCATAATAATCTTCCATTTCTTTAACTTTCCTTCCTGCCCATCCAACATATCTTTTGGAATATTTGCTCCACCTAGTCCGGGAATCATATCCACAACCTTAGATAGGGGGCCCATTTTACTCATGGCTTGCATCTGTTCATATAAGTCAAGAAAATTAAAATCACCTTTCAATAATTTCTTACCCAAATCCTCAGCACTCTCCATATCCATTGCTTCTTTAGCTTTATCAAGCAATGCTTCAATATCTCCCATACCTAATATCCTTCCAACAAAACCTTTTGGATTAAATATCTCTAAATCTTCTGGCTTTTCCCCAACACCTATGAACTTAACTGGAGCTCCAGTAACTGCACAAGCACTTAAAGCACCTCCACCCTTAGCAGTACCATCTAATTTAGTAACTACCACACCTGTAACACCACAAGAATCATGGAAACTCTGAGCTTGTTTCTGTGCAGCCTGACCTATATCTGCAGAAAGAACTAAAAGTTTTTCATCTGGTTGGATATAATCATTTAAATTCTTAATTTCTTCAATTAAATCTTCTGAAAGTGCATCTCTTCCAGCAGTATCAACAAGAATCATATCAAATTTTTCTAGTTCTTTTTCAAATTCTTTGTAAATTTTTAAAGCATCTTTTTCTCCTTTTTTAATAAAGCAAGGAACATTTAAACTATCAGATAACTGTTTCAATTGTTCTGGGGCTGCAGGCCTATGAACATCCAAACCAACAGTACAAACTTTGTGGCCTCTATTGGCATAGTATTTAACTAGTTTAGAAATAGTGGTGGTCTTACCCGAACCAAACAAACCAACCATCATTATTTTGAATGGTTTCTTATTAACTTCAATCTCATTCTTCTCTCCACCCAAAAATTTCACTAATTCTTCATAAACTATCTTTACAAGATATTCCTTTTGAGTCACTCCAGAAGGTGCCTTTTCATTTAATGCTCTTTCTTTAATCTGTTTTGTCAGCTCAAAGACTAGCTTAACATTGACATCTGCTTGTAACAGGGCCCTTTGAATATCCTTTACTAATTCATTTATCAGTCTTTCATCTACAAACATAGATTTAGCTATCTTACTCAGCGTATTTTTCAAAGATCCACCTAGCTTCTCTAATACCATTTTACCTTAGAATTAGAATAAAAAGGCCATTTAAAAAGGTTTTTATAGGTTTTTTAGATAGATATTGTACATAATTGTATTTGTCTCTTCTCTTTCACTATAATCTACTGCAATATTAATATCTAGTTTGATCTGACCCTCTACCATTTCAAACTCTATAAATCCACCTTCATCTTTTAATTCCCATCCATCAGCTATAAACTCATCTTTTAATGTGTTTATAATCTCTTCCTCTTCAGCAAGAGAATAGAAATAAATTGTATAACTCTCATCCTCAGTTCTTTGATCAGTATCAAAATTCCAAGTTTCAATGCTTGCATTAGAGTATAATGGAACTTGTGGGAAAGTAGAAGGATATATCAATTCAACTTCATAATCTTCTGGTTTAAAACATAAGGGTTCTCCACAAATTACAAATGGATCTTCATTTTCCCAATAACAATAAAACTCTTCACAAACCCACTCTCCTTTATCCTCTTCTTCAAAATCAATAGAAGGAATACATCCAGATACAAATATTAGTAAAATCAAAACAAGTAATATTCTTTTCATATTTATTTACAAAT
>CAZAKS010000068.1:3995-5191 GCA_964485975.1 Candidatus Woesearchaeota archaeon | reverse complement strand
CCAAATGGCCTATGCTCTCTATATAATTCATCTGCTTCAGTTGCACAACTAGCTAAAATCACATTAAATCCTCTTGATTCAAGCTGTTCTTGCATTACGCCTCTAAATTCATTTTCATCATCTACTGCTATTACATCTCTGCTCATTTTTTTACCTTTTAAAAATCAAATCGAAGTGACAGAACTTATATATAAGGCTTTTCAATCACTCTCAAATTAGAAAAATATTTAAATTAACTTAACACATTACAATCTATAAATTAATGAGGTGATTATATGAATAAGAGAGGTGCCATTGAGCTTTCTATGACAACAATTATCATAATTGTTATTGGTATTACAATTCTTGTTCTTGGTTTAGCGTGGGTTAGAAACATGCTTGGCGGTGCAAGTGATTTAACACAGAAAGCCCTTGAGGGAGGTCAACAACAGATCTCAGAGATCATGGGTTCTTCAACTGATCCTTTAACTCTATATACAACAAAAACAGAGCTAGAAAGGAATGATTGGACACAGATAGCAGCAATAGTCTTTAATGATCAAGGAGTGCAACAAGATTTGACGCTTACGACGGCTGTAAGTACATCAAAAGAGAACTCCTTAGACTGTTACATTGCAGATTCTGGAGGTTTAACAGATTCTTTCACACTAGATTCTGGAGCAACAGAGGATGAAGTTATTGTTATTGAAGATGGTGGAAGTCCACTAGGTTTATATGTTTGTAATGTTGAACTAACTGATGCTACAGGCAATAAGGTCGCAGATGCTTCAATAACTGTGGAAATCGTTTAATTTTTTTCTTTTTTTAATATGGAAAAAAACACAAAAATAATCATTGGAATTGTTCTAGTAATAATTATTTCGTTGGGTTTAATTTTTTTTGTAGTGGGAAGTGTATTAATATTATCTTCAATTCCTCCAGATCCAGAAATTATCTCTGGACATGATCCACTTTATGATTTACCTGCAATTATGGGGCCCCTAAGTCTCTATACAACAAATGTAGAACTTGAACAAGGTGCTTGGACACAGATAGCAACAATAGTATTTAATGATCAAAGTGATGCAGCAGAATACACATTAACGACAAGAACAAAGGATACAGGAAGTGGTTTGTGGGAGGTTGGCGAGCTCGGATCTACGCATTCCTGTCTCGACAGCCAAGGGCATCAAGTTCGACATGATGGGGTTTAGAGA
>CAZAKS010000068.1:0-3985 GCA_964485975.1 Candidatus Woesearchaeota archaeon | reverse complement strand
ATTCAAATGATATAACTGATACATTTAATTTAAACTCTAATGCAACAGAGGATGAGGTGATTGTTATACAAGACACAGGAAATACAGGTATAGGATTATATGCTTGTAATGTAAAACTTTATAGAGAAAATGAACTAATAGAAGATCAGACAATAACTGTGGAAATCGTTTAATTTTTTTCTTTTTTCTTTAAATACCTTTATAAACACCCTTTTTTTCTTTAACCCTATGAATATCTTTTCAGAGAGATACAAAAAGCTAGGGGAACCAGCGAAAACAGTAGAAACAAGGCAAGCAATTAGAGTGAACACTCTTAAGACTACAAAAGAAGAATTAATCAAGAGATTAGAAGCAAGACACATAGAAGTTGAAGATATACCTTTCACAAAAAATGGATTGTTTGTAATTAGGTCTCCTTTTGCAATTGTATCAACTCCAGAATACTTATTAGGCCTATTTTATATTCAAGAAGCAGCATCACAACTTCCAGTAGGAGTACTAAATCCAAAGAAGTTATGTCTAGATGCATGTGCAGCTCCTGGATCCAAAACCACCCAAATAGCAGAACAATGTCCTGTAATCGCAGTAGACTCAAGAGAGGATCGTTTAGTGGCCCTACAAAATAATGTAGAAAGATTGGGTATCACAAACTGTAGTGCTTATAATTTAGATTTTAGGGGTGTTAAAGAGAAGTTCGATTATATTCTCCTAGATGCACCTTGTTCTGGAAACTTTGTCCTAGAAGGAAAGATGTGGTTCAGAAAACAATCAATGAAAAGAGTCCTAGAAAGAGCAGAACTACAACAGTCTTTAATTTCACACGCTATTGGATTACTAAATAAAAATGGAACACTTGTTTATTCTACATGTTCATTAGAACCAGAAGAAAATGAGATGATAATTCAATATGCCCTTGATAATCATAAAATAAAACTAGAAACAGTCAACACAATAGGTGATGCAGGATTAACAGATGTATTTGGAAAGAAACTAAACAAAGAAATAAAAAAATGTAGGAGATTATGGCCTTGGAAAACAAACACCCAAGGATTTTTCATAGCTAAAATAAGAAAATGTTAGAGTTTATTAAAAAATTCACAGATAAGGAAATAGAGTATGTTAAAGTTAAGAATAAATATTATCTCAAGACCAATTTAGAACTCTCAACAACAAAAGTATTCATGCCTGGTTTATTTCTTGGTGAAAAAAAAGAGGATAAGTTCAAGCCCTCTCTAGGTTTATTAGACCTTCTTTCAAAATTAACTACTGAAAAAATATTTGTAAAAGATATTGGTGAAATAGACTTTCTTTTCAAGAAAAACTTAAGACCTAGGCATGTTGAAAGAGTAACTGGAGAGAACAAAGTAGGTTACTTCAAATTAGTTCAGAATGAATATGATGAAAACTTAGGTTATGGTAAGATGAAAAAAGAAAATAGGTTAAAAGGTCTTAAAGATAGGGGTGACTTTATTAGAAGGGAGAAAACCTTATAAAACTCAAATCTATTATACTTTCTATGCAATTATATAACACTCTATCCCGGAAAAAAGAAACATTTTCTCCTATAAAGTCTAAAGTTGGATTTTATTCTTGTGGGCCTACAGTTTATCACTACGCACATATTGGGAATTTAAGGTCATATATATTTGCAGATATCTTGAAAAGAGTTCTAGAATTCAACCAATACAAAGTAAAACATGTTATGAACATAACAGATGTAGGACATCTGACTTCCAATGAAGATGATGGCGAAGATAAGATGCTTAAAGGTGCAAAAAGAGAAAAGAAAACAGTTTGGGAAATAGCAGAATTCTACACAGAAGCTTTCAAAGAAGATATGAACAAATTAAATCTTATAGAACCAAATATTTGGTGTAAAGCAACTGATCATATCAAAGAACAAATAGATATGATAAAAAAACTAAAGAAAAATGGATTTACCTATGAGGCAGGTGGAAATGTTTATTTTGATACTTCAAAATTTAAGGATTATGGGAAACTAGCAAAACTAAATCTAAAAGCAGAGACTAAATCAAGAGTAAAAAAAGATAAGAATAAGAAAAATCCACATGATTTTGTTCTATGGTTTACTAAATCTAAGTTTAAAAAACAGGAGATGAAATGGGACTCTCCTTGGGGAGAAGGGTACCCTGGATGGCACTTAGAATGTTCAGCAATGTCCTCAAAATATCTTGGAAAACAATTTGATATTCATACTGGAGGAATAGATCACATACCTATACATCATACTAATGAAATAGCTCAGTCTGAAGCAAGTTTTGGAAAAAAACCATGGGTAAAATACTGGTTACATGGAGAATTCTTAGTTTTAAAAGAAGAAAAAATGGCAAAATCAGAAGGAAATTTTCTAACTCTACAAGCTTTAATAGATAAGAAATATGATCCATTAGATTATAGATATTTTTGCCTAGGAACTAGTTATAGAAAACCTCTAACTTTTTCCTTTGAAGCATTAGATTCTGCAAAAAGTGCTTTCAATAAACTTAAGAATAAAATATTAGAAATGTTAGAATATCCAGATGTTGGAAAAAAAGATACTGAAAAATACATAGAAGATTTCCAAGTAAATATAAATGATGATCTAAACACTCCAAAAGCCCTTGCAGCCGTCTGGGGCATGTTAAAAGATGAAAAAGTAAATAATAAAGAGAAATACAAAACTTTAATTGAGTTTGATAGAGTTTTAGGTTTAGGTTTAAAAGAAATAAAACTAAATGAACTACCTGAAGAAATACAAAATCTAATCACAGAAAGAGAACACGCAAGATTAAAAAAAGATTTCAAAAAAGCAGACAACCTAAGAGACAAATTAAAAAATAAAGGTTACTTAATAGAAGATACTAACCAAGGTGTAAGATGGAAGAAAGCATAAAAAAACTAATTGAAGATAATCCAGTTTCATTAGCAACTATTGGAGAGGATGGAAATCCACACTGTATTGTTGTTGCTTATGTAAAAGTATTAGGTAATAAACTATTGATAACTGATAATTATATGAATAAAACAAGAATAAATATACAGAATAATTCTAATGTTTATTTGACTGTTTTTGATAAAGACTGGCAAGGTTGTGGAATTAAAGGGGTTGCAGAATATCATCCTGAAGGTGAATGGCATGAAAAAGTTAAGGCTTTAACTGAAAATAAGCAAGAACCATGTAAGGGTGCAATCTTAGTTGAAGTAACCAACATTAAAAAATTAATATAATGGAAAAAACAAAATACTTTTCTTACAAAAATAAAGACATTCCAAGAGGATGTAAACTATGTGTAAAAGGAAGAAAACTAGTAGTTTTCATAACTGGGGTGTGTTCTAATAATTGTTTTTATTGTCCTCTATCTGATGAGAAATACAAAAAAGATGTAATCTATGCAAATGAGATGCCAATTAAGGATTTAAAAGATATTATCAAAGAAGCAAAACTATGTTCAGCTACTGGTGCGGGGATAACTGGTGGAGATCCATTAACTAGATTTGAAAGAACAATAGAAGTGATAAAACTCCTTAAAAAAGAATTTGGTAAAAAATTCCACATTCATTTGTACACACCTTTAAATCATATTAATGAAGAGAAAATAAAAAAATTAGAAAAAGTTGGTTTAGATGAAATAAGGTTCCACCCAAATGTAGATGATGATTCTTTATGGAAAAAGGTGGAACTAAAAACAAATATTCCTAAATGTGTTGAAATTCCAGTAATCCCTACAAAAAAAGAACAAACTATTAAACTAATTAAATACATCAAAGAGCACATTGATTTTCTTAATCTGAATGAATTAGAATACTCAGATACAAAACACACTAACTTAGCAGAGTTAGGATTTCATCCAAAAAGTGAATCATCTTATGGGATAGAAGGTTCTGAAGAACTAGCCCTAGAAGTTTTAGAATTATTTACTGGAATGAACATACATTATTGTACAACAAAATTAAAAGATTCAGTACAATTAATGAATAGAATAGA
>CAZAKS010000067.1:3307-5219 GCA_964485975.1 Candidatus Woesearchaeota archaeon | reverse complement strand
CAACAGTTACAGACTCATCAACCATTAAATAGTGCTCTTCACCTACATAAGCTGTGAACTTTGCTCCTGAAGAATCAATATTTGTGATTTTCAAATTATCACCTAGGAAATCAAGTTCCAATGGTTGTGTTGTACTTGCGGTAGATAGGTTGATAGTTTTATCAAATTTATACATAAATTTAATTCTATCTTTTCCTGGAATCTCCATATATACACCTGTATTGTAATCGTCTTCTGATCCGTTGATGGAAGTAGTTATAACTGGTCCACCTGAAACGAACCGAAGTTCTTCAGCTGTATCATAGTTAGTTCCTTGGAAACTGATTTCCCCATCAAAGAAATTATCAACATCATCATCTTGTAATGATGAATCAAAGTAACTACTAGCTGTCAAATATGTAGCTAATGGGACTTGTTCAGTCTTACCACCTTCTACAGTAACAGATGATGAACTTGTAGATTCTACCTCTATTCTAGATTCATACTGTAGGTTTGTAGCAATGGCTACCATACCAAGTGTGTCTGCAGCAGCCGCGTTATCTCCAACAACTAATGCTGTTGAATCGTCGTAGGTACCATCTACAACATACGGGCTCGGATAGTCTCCTAAGTCCGCCGCTAGTGCTCCTGTTAGTGTAGCTCCTGCCATTGCAACTCCTGTTCCAATTGCAGCAACTTTTTTCAATGTTTTCAATACGAATTTTTCTTGCATTTACACAACACCTCCCTGTGTGTAATAATATTACTGTTCGGATTTTTTCATCACTTTTTATACCAAAGTCACTATAGATTAATAATCCTGATTTATAGTACTCTAACACCCGGGAGGCCTTTATAAACTTTTGTATGATTTACTAGAGAAAAAGAGGCTAATTCTTGCGAATTCAGCGACGAGAAAGCCTAATTCTTGTGTTTGGTATTCCCAAAACATTTCAAACATGTTACCACTAAAAAATACTGTGATTAGATAAACCTCATACCTATTAAATATAATAGAATTAAAGAATTTAATGTCACTATTCACTAGTTGCAATACCATAATTTTACCTTCTTTCCAGAGATAGTAGCATCGTCTGGAATTATATCACCAATACACTCTTCTGTATAAAGAGTATTATCAATATAAAACATATAGATTCCTTCTTCCCAACCATAGGTACTTGTTATTAATGTCATTTGTTCTTGCATCAATTCACAAGCATCTTGACCACACTCAAAGCCACCACTAATGCAAGTCTTAATTACATCATCCATTTGAACACTATCACACACAGTTTGTAACCTAATAGCGTCGAGCATATTAGAAACTTCTAAATGCATTTCAGTCTCTTGTATTGAGGCTGTACCTGAATCAGTAGGCATAAACTTCAAGTAAAAAATTATTCCCATTATGATTAACAATATTATAACCATAAATCCAAGTATTTCCATCTGTCCTTTTCTCATTGTAATATCTCGATTGTTAATTTTCCTAATTGATATTCACCAGTTGTTGGAATATACAAAGTAACTGGTGTTGAAATTGGAATTGAAGTAGTATAATCATCTTGAGGCTCATAAAACATATACTCATTACAATTTGGATAATTATCCAAAGTACAGTTTGTTTCTTCAATATCTCCAGGCAAAAGTTGCGTAAAATAGACCTTTTGTGAGCAAATTGTGCTAAAATACGACCCATATTCTCTTTCTGGATCAAAAACCATCAACTTTGCAGTATCTATACAATTCTCTTGTTTATTGTTAATACTACACTGTACCTCTGGCATATTAGCAATATATGATAAAAGAACATAATTAGACACAATACAAACATCTTCTATTGTTTCCTGTCCTGATGAATAAGACACTTTAAAGTAAAATACCAGGCCCAATACCAATATTACCATAAATACCATAACTACCACAATAG
>CAZAKS010000067.1:0-3293 GCA_964485975.1 Candidatus Woesearchaeota archaeon | reverse complement strand
ACACCTCAGGACACTCACCCCCCAAGATCTTATTTGCAGCTTCTATTGTATTTACATAGCTTTGGTAAGTCATAGCTGTATCTACATTACCAATATAACCCTTATAATTATTCAAACTAGTTTTTATTGCAGTATAATCACAATTAGGTAACCTTGTTGAAACAAATTTAGCTTTCTCATAATACAAATTAGTTATTGAATTCAATTTAGACAATTCCAATTCCATATTATAATCATATTCATCTTTATTTTCTGAAATAAAAGCACCAATCAACATCTCCTTTGTTAAATAAATAGAAGAACCATCTGAAAACTCAACAATACCAAAATTAAATTCTTCTTCATCAGTATAAGTTACTTCAATAACATCATAATTTTCAAAATAAGAGTCTGGATTAACTGTTGATTCTGTTAAAAAAATAAATCTTACTTTATCATAATTCTTTGTCAAAGTTGCAAGAGAATCAAGATTAGATTTTAAATCTGATTCATCTATTAATTGATAATCAAAGTTTGAAGGCATTGAAGCATATCCTTCAGTTAACTCTTCTGCAAACTCTTCATTAGTTGGATTCTTCTGATTGTAAACTAAAACATAATAAGTCCTTTTATCGTCGAAATAAAAAAAGTTTACAGTTTTATAAGGGAGTTCAAATGTTTTTGTTGCTATATATATCTCTCTCCCTTCAATTTTAAGAGGTGAAAATATAACTTTATTCATCTTCATCCCAACACTTAAACTCTCTGGAGTTATTACTCCTTTACTAATATACAATTCTAAATCTCTACTATAATCTAAAGTATCTTGTGCATTTAATGAAACAGAAAGTGCAGTTAACTCATCACTAATTGCATTAGTTAATTCTGCATCTGATTTACTTCCAGATACAGTCATATACTTATATGCAAAGCCAATAAAAAATATAAGAAACATGGAACCAATTATGATTCCAAAAATATATTTAAATGCCTCACTTGTTTGTCCTTTACGCTTCATAGTATGCTAGAGTAACTGAATCTACCTCATTCCTTAACAATGCTTGTTTTCCATTAGATATACACTGAGGATTAGCCTCAGCAGGTATCAATTGTTCAACAGTAAAGTAATTTGTTTCATACTCTGGTGGATAAAGATAAACATTTCTTGAAGAAACAACTACTGCTTCTATATATTCATCCATTTCTGCAGGACAGGGTAAACCATTATCTAAAACACAATTATAATTTTCATTCCCATTATAAAAACAAACATATTCAACCAACCCAGGCATATCTACACTATACTTTTTAGTTGCACCTTCATCATATTTAGAAAAAGTTTCTATTTCATTCTGCATATCAGTTACTTTATCTGCTAATTGTGCATAATCTGCTTGTGTATTAAGGTCTAAAACTGTTTTTATACCCCAAAAAAGTATCAATGCCCCTACAATCAATGCAAAGATTAGTACCAAGGGTAAACCCATAACTTGTCCTTTTTTCATTTTTTTAACTCCATAAAGATACATCTAATAAATATGATCCTTGATTTGCATAAATATCCTCACAAATAATATAATATATAGGGAATCCTAAACTTGGAGAGTGTGTAGTTGTTTCTGTTCCCATTGGTGTTCCATCACCAAATTCAAACTCTTCTGATGCAAACTCACAAGTTGCAGCCTCATTAAATTCTATTACAATTTCATAAAAAGCTTCATCTACATATATTGAAGTTACTTGAGGAATTGATTCATCATACTCCACTGTAATCTCACTTGATGTTGAGTTTTGATTACCTGCAACATCCTGACAAGTTACATAAAGAGTATAATCTCCAGTAAACAAATTAAGTTCTTGTGAATGTGTAGTTGCATTTGTATCTAAAAATTCAGTCATTGCACTATACTCATTAGTTTCAGTACTAAACGCACAAGTTGAAACTCCATTATCTGCTCCCGCACTTGTTTTTACTTCTATCTCTAATGTAGTATTATATACCTCACCTTCTGGTGACATAGAGTCAATAACTAATGTATCCTCTGAAGCTTTTGTAGAATACTTAAAACTCTCCTCATTTGTATTACCTGAATTATCTTGACATCTAAAGTAGAAATAATTAATATCATCTGAACTTATCCCAGTCAAAGTTCCAGTACAAGGATATGTTCCATAATATACTGATGATGATTGGAATCCACTAGTTGTACAAATCATCTCATTATCCATTACAGTATAATCTGTATCCTCTGTGCTCCACTTACAGGTTGCAGGTTCATCAGTGTAAACAGATAACATTGTTTCATTCACACCATAAGCAACATACAATCCTTCATCTAATGAAGTGAAAACCACAGTAGGAGGAGTTAGATCTGGAGTTGTATCTACTTGGAACCTTACAAAGTAATCTCTTTCATTTGCATTGCCATTATAATCAATACATTTTACATAGATTGTATAAATTCCCTCAGTTAATGCAATAATCTCTTCATCAGTTACTTCATCTCCTAAAGATAATAGTAATGCAT
Organism: Candidatus Woesearchaeota archaeon; assembly: GCA_964485975.1. Classification (GTDB taxonomy): domain Archaea; phylum Nanobdellota; class Nanobdellia; order SCGC-AAA011-G17; family GW2011-AR17; genus JABHZQ01. Next base: position 786 of record CAZAKS010000067.1, on the reverse strand, counting down.
GATTATATAAGTATAGATCAGTACCAAAATCATAATTCATTTCTTCATATTCTATTCCTGGTTCTGTTGCATATTTACACAATGCAGGTTCATCTGTTTCTAATCCAATTTGCACAGGTGTAAATGCAGGTATTAATTCATTTATTTCCAATCCAGGATTACCTTCCTCATAAGTTTCTCTAAAAGTATAAGCATCTGAAAATAATTCAGTATTTGGAGTTACATCTGGACTGTTTACATCATTTGCATAAACAGATACACAAGTTTCATTTCCAGATCCTTCATTAATTATCTGACAAGAAGCACCTAAAGCTCTACATCTATATTCTGAACAAGGTTTTTCATCAGTATTACACAACTCACAATCCTCTCCTCCACTTGGAGGTTGCCATCTTCCACAAGTTGCTTCATAATTAACAGTTGTCTCATTATCAAATCCATACTCAACAAATAAATAAACAGTCAATGCAGTGGTAACTACATTTGAAATTCTTGTAACAGTCTTTGCCCCTTGGGCCTCTTGCATTGTCTTTCCAAGTTCTGCTTCATAAGGATCTCCTGAATTAGCCATAGCAGCAGTATCCTTTGCACTTACTTTTCCAACCGGTCTTCCAATCAAACCAACAATAGGCATTGCTCCTTGTAAGAAACATCCAGCTCCTGATGCAAAGTCTAAATTAGATTGTTTTTGTGCAGTTGTACCAATTGCAGATGCTAAAGTATCACACTTACCTTGTTGATCAGAACTTAAATTTTCATAATTAGCACAATCTTTTTCATAACTTG
>CAZAKS010000066.1:0-5235 GCA_964485975.1 Candidatus Woesearchaeota archaeon | reverse complement strand
AAGAGATTATAGAAAAAAATAAGATTAATGTTGATAAATTTTATTTAAATTGTAAATTAAAAAGAGTTGCAGATACAGAATATAGGTTAATAGCTGAAGTTGGAAGATTTTTAGGTATAGATATTCCTGCTACTGGATTACCTACAGATGAAGTTTATAAAATGTTTATTAATTCTTTAGAGAAAAAGAATATATTATTACTTTTAGTTTTAGATGAGATAGATCAATTAGTTTCTAAATCTGGAGATCAGATTTTGTATAATTTAACAAGATTAAATTCTGAATTAAAGAATAGTCAAATTAGTATTGTGGGGATAAGTAATGATTTAATGTTTACAAATTATTTAGATCCAAGAGTTAAGAGTTCATTGTCTGAGGAGGAATTAGTTTTTCCACCTTATAATGCAATGCAATTACAGAGCATATTAAAAGAGAGGGCAAAAGACGCATTCGGAAAGGGGGTAATTGAATCTGGAGTTTTAGAAAAGTGTGCTGCTTATGCAGCTAGAGAACATGGAGATGCAAGGAGAGCTTTGGAGTTATTGAGAGTTGCAGGAGAATTAACTGAAAGGAAGAATGAGAATAATATTAGTATTGGCATTTTAGATGAAGCTGAAGAAAAAATTGAAAGAGATAGAGTTCATGATATTATTACAACACAACCTAAACAATCTCAACTTTCTTTGTTAGCAATCTTACAAACTTCTAAAGCATTAGGAGATAAGAATATGTTTACTGGAGATATATATGAATTGTATAAAGAGTTTTGTTTTAAAACAAAAGTTAAACCTTTAACACAAAGAAGAATTTCTGATTTAATTGCTGAGTTAGACATGTTAGGAATTATTAATGCAAAGGTTGTTAGTAAAGGAAGATATGGTAGAACTCGACAAATTTCTTTAGGAATACCTCCTTCAACACTCCCAAAAGTAGAGGGATTATTGAGAGAGGGTTTGAATTTATGAGTAAGAAAGATTTTGTTGGTTGGTTATATGATAATAACTATATGATTACTCCTAATTTGTTAGAAAAAATTCCAAATAGTTTTGATTTTAATGGATTTTTTGAGAATAAAGGAAAATTTTTGGAGAGAGAAGAAGATGTGTTAATGTTAACTGAAGATTTATTGAATAATTTAATGAAATTTGAATTGAAAGAAGATAATTTTGAAAAAGAATTAGAATCTAATGTTGAACTTGTTTCTAATTATTCCTCTGCTTCTAATAAAAAAGTGGTTAAAGATTTTGTTATGTATTTTAGAAAGAGATATGAGCAGATTAAGGGTTTTTTATTGACGAGAAGTGAGTTGCAAGGGGTTATTTCTTTGAATAGGATTATTAAGAAAACTGAAAATGAACCTGTGGCTTTAATTGGTATTGTTTTAGAGAAAAATGAGACTAAGAATGGACATTTTATAATTACATTAGAGGATCCAACTGGAAGAGTTAAAGTTTTGATTCATAAAAAAAATAAAGAGATGATGGAAGCAGCTGAAGAACTTGTGTTAGATGAAATTGTGGGTGTAACTGGAGTAGTAGGAAGTGATATTGTTTTTGGTGATGCTTTAATCTATCCTGAAGTTCCATTAAAAGAATTTAAGAAATGTAATGATGATGTTTGTGCTGTATTTACTTCTGATTTACATGTTGGTAGTGATATGTTTGTTGAAGATGATTTTAAGAAGTTTATTGGATGGTTAAATTTAGAATATGGTGATGATGATCAAAAAGAACTGGCTAGGAAAGTTAAATATTTGTTTATTGCTGGAGATTTAGTAGATGGTGTTGGGATTTATCCTAATCAAGATAAAGAGTTGGTAATTAAAGATATAGTTGAACAATATAATAAGTGTGCAGAGTATTTAGGGAAAGTAAGAAAAGATATTAAGATTATGATTTGTGGTGGTAATCACGATGCGTTGAGGATTGCTGAGCCTCAACCTGTATTGAATAGGGAGTTTGCAGGTTCTTTGTATAAACTAGAAAATGTACATAAGGTTACTAATCAATCTATTATAAATATACATAAGGTTAATGGGTTTACTGGATTTAATGTTTTAATGTATCATGGGTATTGTTTTGATTATTATGTGAATAATGTAAATTATATTAGAATGGCTGGAGGTTATGATCGTGCTGATTTGTTAATGGAGTTTTTTTTGAGGAAGAGACATTTGTCTCCTACACATAGTGCGACTTTATACATGCCTGATGTTGATAAAGATCCTTTGGTAATTGAAACGGTTCCTGATTTTTTTGTAACTGGACATGTACATCATGATGTTGTTGTTAAGAATTATAAAAATATAACTATGATAGGTGCGGGTTCTTGGCAGAAGATGACTGCATTTCAAGAAAAGTTAGGACATACTAATATTATACCTTCTAGAGTTGCAGTTGTTAGTTTGAAAACAAGACAGGTTAAAATTGTTGATTTTGGTAAAGAATAAAAAAGTTTATAAACTAGGTTTCTTTTAAAATTTTGATATTGGTAGTTGTTAAAAGAGGGGGTAATAGTAACATTTATTTATTTGTTTTAGTTTTTAGTCTCTTAATATTTTTATTTGGGTTTTTTTTAATTGGTTCTACTACAGAAAGTTCTAGTGGTATGGCTTTTTTAGGTGATGATAGTTTGGGTTTAAATCTTCAAGGTGGTTTGGGAGAATTTTTGTTAGGTAAAGTTGTAGATATTATGGGTTCTTGTTCAACTCATGCAGATTGTGATGCAGCTAATTTTTGTGATAGTGGTAATTGTGCATTAATACAATATCCTACATGTATAAATAAAATTAATAATGGTAAAGGTTCTGAATTAGCATGTTCAGATATTTCTGATTCTAGTTTTTGTACTGCAAGTGGGTGTAGTTGGAGTGGTACTTGTGGTTTTACAGGAACTAGTCCTTGGTGTATAGATGCACCTTCACAAGGTGTTTGTGATACTAATACAAATAATGTTTGTAAATGGGGGGCTCCTCCTCCACCAGCACTAAATACTTTTTTACATACTTTTGATGGTGCTGTAATTGATGGAGCTATTTTTGGTAATCCTTTTGTTGAGAAGAATTTAGCTGTTGCTCAAAATAACGAGTTACAAATGGGTGGAACTTCAAATGCAGATACTGCGAGTGCTAGTATAACTACTACAGGTGTGGTTAATAGTGATAAGAATTTTAATATTAGTGCCGATATTGTTTTTACTGGTACTGTTGCTGGTGATCCAGTTACTAGTAAGATACTTATTAATGATGCTGGAAATCTGATGGGATGTAGTGTTGGGAAAAATAATATAGGTCAGTTTGATGTTTGTACGGTATCTGATAAAGGAAAGGCTTGTCAGACTGTTGCTGATGGAAGTGGAACTTTAGTGTTTAGATGGTTAACTGCAACAAGTGATGTTGTTTGTGAATTTAAAGGACAAGTTGCAACAGTTAATGGGGTTACTAAAAGAACAGGTGGAGTAGTATTGGCTGTAGAGGTTCCAACTTCTGGGGATACTGTTCAAAATATAATTGATAATCTTGATCATAAAATTGGAAGTGCACCTCCTGCTGGTTGTGCTAATCATGATGCTTGTCTTGTTGGGGAATTATGTGATAATGGAAATTGTGTGGCTTGGAATTATCCTGCTTGTTTGAATTCTTCTAGGGGAAGAGGTTCAGAATTAATTTGTGCTGATTTAGATGATACCTTATGTGGTAAATCTGGTTGTAATTGGAATGGATCTGCTTGTTTATTTAGTGGATATACTCCTTGGTGTATTAATGTAACAACCCAGCCAGATTGTGATACTGAAACTAATAATATTTGTACTTGGTTTGCTAGTGCGCCAGCTCCACCGGTTGTATATTTAGATCCATTTACAGATGATTTTGCAGGAGTTGGTTTGAATGTTAGTGTTTATAGTGCAGTAGTTGATGGGCTCACATTAACTAAAAATGAATTGGTTGTTACTGGGGGAACAGCAAGTAAAGACCTTGCAAATGCTGGAGCTAAAACTATTGCTTTTTTGAATATGACTACTGCTTTTAATATTAGTGCGAATATTAATGTTACTGGTCAGAGTATTAGTGTTGATCAATTTATAAAAGGAGCTATTTTGAAAAGTGGGCCCAATCCTAGAGGTTGTTATGTGAGTCAAAATAATGTAGGAGATTATAGTTTGTGTACTGTTGCTGATGGCCCTAAAGTTTGTACTGCTGTTACTAAGGGTGTTGGAAAGTTAAAATTTATGTGGGATCCTAATACACATATTAAATGTCAGTTTGATGGACAAGAGGTTGTAAATAATAATGCTGGAACAGCTACACATAATTCTCTTATACTAACTACTTTGGTTGGTAAAACTGGAGATAAAGGAGAGGTTACTTATGATAATTTAGAGTTAGAAATAAATCCTAATGTAGTTATTGTTCCACCTGTTGTATTATTGCCACCTTTCTTGGAAGAATTTACTGGGGTTGTTATTAATTTAACTCGTTTTAATAAAGTTGAATCTGGTGGTTTGGTTGTTGGTCAAAAGGATGTTCTTGAAATAATGGGTACTGCAAATACACCAAATGCTGCATCTGCTTTAGAAACAAAAGATGTGTTAAATATATCAAAAATATTTAATGTTACTGTAAATGTTAATTTAAGTGGAGCTAATGTTAATAATAAAGTATTAGTTAGGGTTAGAGATAAAGGGGCTGTTAATAAAAATGGTTGTCAATTGGAGTTAAATAGTTCTGGTGCTTATCAACTATGTATTAGGTATGATAATGGGTTAAAGGGGAATTGTATTCCTGTGCAAGATGGTATAGGTAGACTAACTTATCTTTGGAATCCAACTGGTGGTGAGATTTATTGTACTTTAGATGGTATTCAAACAAAGAGAGTTGGAGTGACTGGTGGTGCTGGTGCTATTTCTTTAGATTTAGTAGCTACTGATACTGGTGATCAAGCAAGGGTTGATTATGATAATTTAGAGTTAAGTTATTTAGCTAAGATGCCACCTACTCCTGGTGGTGCTTGTGAAACTGATGAAGGTTGTGTTGTTGAAGAGGGTTGTGATTCTGGTGTTTGTAAGAAAACCTGTGTTAATCAAGCAGATTGTCCTCCAGGAAAGATTTGTGCTTTAGCAAAAGGTAAGACATTTTGTCAATCTGGGTTACAAGCGTTTACTGAAACATTTACTGGATCTACTATAAATGGTGGGCTTTTTATGAATCCAAAAGATGAATCTGGTCTTGCAACAACT
>CAZAKS010000065.1:1284-5300 GCA_964485975.1 Candidatus Woesearchaeota archaeon | reverse complement strand
TCCAACAACCAACCATCATCTCCCCAAACCTTCAATTGAATAGAATCACTACCATCATCAATCATTAACATAGAATAATTACCAGAATCAAACCTATCAATAACACTAGCAATCAAATTAACACGAACAACCTTTTTTCCTTTAATAGGTAAATAAACCAATCCTCCAGCATCTACTTCCCCCTTAGTTGTCTTTAAAGATCTAATCCAAACCTTATAAGCAGTCTGTCTCCTTATTTGTGGTTCTTCAGCCATATTCATAAAAGTAAAAAAGAAATTTATAAAGAAATAGGTAATAAAAGATAATAAAAAATTAACCTATAATCCGCTTCCTAGCTATTTCAGTAGCAACTTCCCGTGGACATTTCTCATCACTAGTACCTTCTAACATTAACTTAGTATTCGCAACAATCTTCTCTTCAACCATCTTCCACATCTCTTCTTCTGTTCCACCTGTAAACTCTACATAAGAAGATATAACTCCTCCAGCATTAGCCACAAAATCAGGAACTATCAAAATCTTAGGATGTAACTTCTTCTCCATCTCATGAGGCATAGGAATATTACTTCCTTGTACAATCAATTTAAACTTTAATCTCTCCTCATCTCCATGTTTGATTAGGTCTTTAATAGCTGCTGTAATCAATACATCACAATCAATATCCAAAATTGCATTAGTCTCTTTAACATCACCAGTCCCATAAGCAATAACGCTTCCTTTCTCTTTCTTAACTTTCTGCAACCGATCATAATTCAATCCACTTTTCTCAATAACCATCCCTCTAGAATCTGAAACTGCAACCAACTTTGCTCCCTTTTCAGTCAAGAACTTAACAGCAAACTCTCCAACATTACCATACCCCTCAACAGCAAAAGTAATATCTTTAGGATCTAAACCCAAATGTTCTAAAGCAACCAAAGTAGCTTGAACAACACCAAAACCAGTACTTCCTAATTCATGAGGTAAACCACCCATATCTTTAGGCTTACCAGTACAACAAGTTTTATCTCCATTACCTTCGACAATCCATCTCATCTCTTCTTCAGCCATATTCATATCAGGTGCAGTAACATATTCTGATGGAGCCAAATGTTTGATTGCATGACCATAAGCCATAACAATATCTTTTTTCTTATCTTTATCCAATTCTTTATCATTAGCAATAATACCAGACTTTCCTCCACCAAAAGGTAAACCAGCCATAGCACATTTCAAACTCATAGCTCTAGCCAATCTAAAAACTTCATCTTCAGTAACATCGGGTCTTAATCTACACCCACCCTTAGCAGGCCCAAGTTTTGTATTATCAATACATATTATTCCAGTCATACCAGATTTAGGATCATAAACTTTTACAATCTTTTCAGGTCCAATTTCATCATTCATTTTATTCCCTCCTAGCAATAGATGTTCTTTCTCTACTCTTTCTAATTAAAACTCTATCACCTTTTTTTAATTTATAGACTCTATCACAAGAATCACAACCTAGAACTCCAGTTTCCCTATCAATTGTAATTAAAATTTTACTATTCTCATCAACAACCTTATGAAACTTTTTTCTAATCACATTATTAAAAGCAATACCAATCCCTTTGGTAAACCCACTACCAACAATAGTTCTATAATAACCATTAGCACCAAAAGGAGTAGAAACAATAACTCCATCTCCAATCAAACCCTTTCCCCAATCAAAATGATTAACCTCAACAGAAAATCTCAAAGCCCGAGGTAAATTATAATGCACATTAACATCATTTAAACAACAAAACATTTTCTTACCATTCAAAAAAACATCTAATTTTAAATAATCTCTATAATTCTCATAAAACTTAAACTTTCTACAAGTCTTATAAAAAAATAATTTCTTCACACCAGGAAATTTTTCCTCAGCAGACAAAAGTGTACCATCTCCCCCATAACATACAACTAATTGTGGATTCCTCCTAACAATCTTATGATCTTTAAGAAACTCCTTTAACTCTTTTAGCTTCTGTTTATCATTCAAAAAAGATACAATGGCAACCCTCATCTAAGTTTCCCACCCCCTTTTTTAGTTGTAATTAATTTGTAAGCCGCAATAGCTGCAGTACATCCATCTGCAACAGCACTAATCACTTGTTTAATAGTATTCTGTGCAACCAGATCTCCTCCAGCAAATACACCCTTAACAGAAGTCTCCATATTATTATTCACCTCTAAAAATCCCCATTCATTTGCTTCTAATCCTAACTCCTTAATCAATTCATTTGCAGGAACATATCCAATCTCAACAAACACACCATCAACCTTAAGATTTTTACCAGATTTTAATACAACTTCATTAACAAATTTATCACCTTTAACTTCTACAATCTCTTCCTTTAACATAATCTCAACTTTCTTGTGATCTTTTATTCTCTCATAATTAACTGGCTCAGCTCTAACCTTACTTCTAACCAACATATAAATCTTATCAGCATACTCTGTCAAAAGAGCAACACCATTCACAGCACTATCTCCACCACCAACAACAACAACTGTTTTCCCTCCAAAAAGTGGAGCATCACAATTATAACAATAACTTACTCCCTTTCCTGCAAAATCATCCTCTCCTTTAACTCCCAAATTCCTATGTTGCATTCCTAAACCCAAAAACAAAGTTTTACTCTCATAAGTTTCCCCATCCACATGAACAACAAATCCATCTCCTTTCTTCTCCAGCTTATCAACAACACCATCTTTAAACTCAACACTCTCATGACTTTCCACATGCTCAATAAACTTTTCACCCAATTCCACACCAGCTATAGATTTATGTCCTAAATAATTCTCAATTAAATGTCCTTTAGACAAAGTTCCAGCTCTATCTGGAGAAATTAAAAGAGTCTTCATTCGATAACGTCCAGCATACATACCAGCCCCTAAACCTGCAGGGCCTCCCCCAATTATAATTAAATCATACATTTTATATCTCAAGAAGAATACTCACTTAAATATATTTCTAATATAAAAAAGAAATTAAAAGAAAAAAGCACCAGATAATCTATTTCTCACAGCATCTAACCAACCATCACCTACCTCGGCTTGAACACTCTCACAATAAGCAGCCCCATTCTCATCAGTCAAACATCTATTTTCGTTAACTCTTCCACAATAATAATCTTCATAGTATATATTAATTGTATATTCTCCAGTCAGAATCTCATACTCATCACAATCAGCACAATCCTCAGCAAAGTACTCCCTCAAAAAAACCCTTCTTCCTTCAGTCCTACACCCATCAACAAGAACAACTGCACTATTCAAAATTGGACCAAAACAAGCAACCTTTCCAGGTTCACTATAAACATCATTTTCATCTACATCTGTATCTTTACAATCATACATACTTGAAACATCTAAAGCCTCAACCCCAAAAGCTTCCATCATAGGCAAAAAACTCTGTTCAAGATCATCACCAACTAAAGCAACACCAGTATCAACATCCCCTACTACACCAACATGAACACAAGCCCCATTAGAACAAACATAGTCCTCTCCAAAATCAAGACAAGATTTATCATAAACATAACGAATACTACTACTTGTTCCCTCTGGGCAATAATACTCTTTAACTTCATAATCATTCACACAATACTCCTCATCATCAGTATAAATATAATATCCTTGTGTCACACCACTTGTTCCTTGAACTAAAGTTCCCTTAGTAAATGGATCATTACCATCAGTATCTATACACTCCCAACAAGTATGTGTATTCATATTACACACAATATTATCTGGACATTGTGAACCAGAATAACAAGTTTGTGCCATAACAAACCCAACACACAAAACTAACATAAGAATAATTCCAATTATAATTTTTTTCATAACTATCACCTTAATAATAAAAAAGAATAATCACTTAAAAATATTTCTATAGTTAGTCAACTTCATGTTGGCTCTCCTTCAATCAAACCTTGAAAAGGTTTGTACTATATTTTCTGAACAAATCCCCTCTTAGGTTCAAATATATCTCCAGTTCTTTTTAATTT
>CAZAKS010000065.1:0-1229 GCA_964485975.1 Candidatus Woesearchaeota archaeon | reverse complement strand
AACACCTTTTGAAAAAACAACTGGCTTCAAATCTTCATCAATAGAAACAGCCCCTTGTTTCTTCTCACAAAGTTCAAATATAATATCTCTAACTTGCAATATCTTCCCCCTTGTAGATGCAGTAATTCCAGTATTCAACCTATCAATATCGATCTGTCCAGTTTCAGGATCCATACCAACTTCAGACAAACAATGTTTAACCAAACCAATTGCTCTCCTAGTATCCTTAACACTCACCTCTTCAGCCAATCTAATTCTAGCACTAGCCTCAGCCAATCTAACAATAGCTTCTAACTGTCTTGCAGAAATAGGAATAGCTTTTATCCCCCCATCATCACCAGTCTGTCCCATACCTCTTAACTGCACATAAAAATGTTTAATCTCCTCAATAGATTCAGCAGTCAATTTAGGAAAAACCTTCTGTTTACTATAAGCCAAATACTTCCTTAAAATATCTCTATGAATTTCTGGTTCCTTATCATCATAAGAATGATAAGCTAAAACAGCACTTGCAATTTTAGAATCTAATTCTTTATCTGGCAAGTCTCTTAAAACAAAAATCAAATCAAATCTATTAATCAATGCAGGAGGTAAATCAATCTGCTGAGGGATTGGTGTAAATGGATCAAACCTTCCAAACTTAGGATTCGCAGCAGCAAGTATAGATGTTTGAGTTCTCAAGGTGGCTTGAATATTAGCCTTAGAAATTGTAATCTCTTGTTGCTCCATAGCTTGGTGCAAAGCAGAAGTATCTTCAACACTCATCTTATCCATCTCATCTAAAACTAAAGTACCCTTATCAGCTAAAACCATTGCACCCGCTTCCAAAGCCCAACCCTTCAAAAACTCATCCTTAACAACAGAAGCAGTAATACCTGCTCCAGAAGTACTTCTTCCAGCAACATACCTTGCCTTAGGTGCAGAAGTATGAACAAAGGTTAACATCTGTGATTTTCCAGCTCCAGGATCTCCAACAAGTAAAACATGCAAGTCTCCTCTAACCTTAGTCCCATCTTTTTTCAACTTTCTAACACCAGAAAACAACTGTAATAATATTGCCTCTTTAATCTTACCATGTCCATAAATACTAGGAGCAACACTATCTATCAACCTCTCATAAATTCTAGGATCCTTTGCTAACATCTTAATCTCTTGTTCATCCTCAACAGAAACCTGAATATCAGAAAAATCTTCCTCTAAAGGCTCAATAAAATTAGCATGCATTGCAA
>CAZAKS010000064.1:0-5320 GCA_964485975.1 Candidatus Woesearchaeota archaeon | reverse complement strand
TTTAATGAATCCAAGAGATTCTCCTAATAGTGCATCTTGGGTTGCTGATTCAAAGTTAGGATTGAATGAAGATTTACAATTTGCTTTAGTTGTTAGATCTCCAAGTGGAGATGTACAAGAGACTTCAGATAAATTTAAGATTGTTCCTACTGGTGGAGGTGGAGGAAGTCATTCTATTAAGATAACAGGGATAACAAATGGAGACCTTATTACTACTGCTCCTCAAATTATTGGTTGGGAGATAGAAGGTTTCCCTGTTGGGTTTACACCTACTGTTACAGCTCCTGTTAAATTAGAATATCTTTCAGCAACTTTAACTGGTGGAAGTCCAGTACTTATATCTAATGTTAATTCAGGTTTAATTGGTAATACTACTTGGAATGGAATTCCTTTCCAAGCTACAGACATAACTGATGTTTATATTAAAGTTAGTGCTGAGCAGCCTGCAATGGGTTTACCTCTTGTTGAAGCTATGGTGGGACCAATTACTTTGAAAGGTAGTGGTGCTGGTCCAGGACCAGGCCCAGGAACTGGTGGTGCTGTTAATGTTACAGTTAATCCTGTGATTAATGTTGAAGGTGCTAGTATAGGAGATGTTACTAATAGTGTGACTAATGATTTTAGTCAAGTGCTTGAAGCATTTTTAGGGGAGTTAGGTAATGTGGGGGGTGGAACAGGAGATCCAACTGTTATTCAGAATATTATAGATCTAAGAGTTCAAGTGGCTGAATTAAAAGGCCAAATTGATAATGCTAACACTCAGTTAGCACAGGTTAATAATCAGTTGCAATTAATACAACAAGCATTACAACAAGTGGATACAAATAATAGTGCAAATCCTCAAGTGATTAATAATATAGATATACATGATTTGATTGGAAATATTACTCAGAGTATGAATAGTCATATTGAAAATATAAATAAGAATGAGAATAGACTGTCTCAAAAGCAGAGTGGTGGTTTGACTTCTATTTGGGGAATGTTTGGTAATTATAGACGTAAAAAAGATCTTTCCTCTGTAACTTTTGTTTTCCAATATTCTAATGTTAGAGGACAATTAACTACTAGGTTTAATCAGATGGAACAGGTTATGGAAGAGGTTTCTTTGAAACCTGATGTTGGAGCAAATATACAAAAAGATAGAGTGGTTGCTGAAGCAGTTTATAGGGAATTAACTTCTGAACAGGAAGATATGAGGCAGTATTTTGATGGATTGTATGAAATTTTTAAATTAATTAATTCTTATGGTGGACAGAAGAAGATTAATCCACAAGAGGTAGAGAAAAGATTGGATAATTATGAATTATTAAGGGCTGATTTGAAGAGAGCTGGAGTGAATGAAACTGATTTTGTACAAAATTTAGATGAGTATATTTATGGTGATAGGAATATTAAGAAAAGAAAGGATAAGAAGAAATTGATTGCCATGGTTGTTAGGGCAAGAAATGGAATTGCTAGATATTTGGCTGCCTTGAATAGGATTAATGTTCAGTTACAAAAATCTCACTTACCTCAAGTTGATACTTCTGAAATAAGAGAAAAATAAAATTCTATCTGTATGACTTTTGTCTCTTAGCTCTTGCTTTAGAGTCATTAGGTTTACAAGGTTCTTTATTTCTAGTATCTGCAACTAGTAAGTTCCTATCATAATCTAAGAATGTCTTTTTTAGTTCTTTACTTTTAGAGTATTCTACTAAGCCTCTAGCAATAGCTAATCTTGAAGCTTCTGCTTGTGCTTGAGATCCTCCACCATTTACAACTATATTAATATTTATTTTTTTAGCAAGATCATTTGCAAGTATTAATGGTTCTTGAATTTTAATTCTTGTGAGTTCTGGTTGATAGTGTTCAAGTGAAAGAGAGTTAATTCTAACTATTCCTTTTCCAGGTGTTATTGTTGCCCTAGCAATTGCCCTTTTTCTCTTTCCTGATGCGTGAACTGCTTTCATTTTGCTCCTAAAAATTCTGAAACTCTTCTTAGAGTTATAAACTTTGTGTTTGGCAATTTCTTTACATTTGCCTTTTCAATTGTAGTAGGTTTGTCCTTAAGTCCTGAAGGTACTTTGTTGAAACACTTAACTCTTTTTAGTGCTTCTCTACCTCTAGTTTGTTTAGCGGGTACCATACCTTTGATTGTTCTTTTTAGTATGTCTTTAGATCTTTTAGGGGTAAATGGACCTTGGAATGGTGTACCCATTTCTCTAAATCTTCTAAATTTTGCTAATATTTGGGTTTTATTCCCAGTAATTATTGCTTTTTCTGAATTTATAATTATGAATTCTTCGCCGAGGATTGCTTTTTTGGCAACATGACTAGCTAATCTTCCTACAATTAAATCTGTTGCATCGATAACTGTTTTCATTTTAGTATTCTAACCTTCTCAGCTTTTGGATTTTGTTTTACCATCTCAGCTAAGCTTAGTGCTTTACCTGATTTGTTAATTTTTTCTCTTGCAGATTCTGAAAATTGGAATGCTGCAACTGTTAGTTTTTTATCTAAATTGCCCACACCTAAAACTTTTCCAGGAATTACTGCAATTTCTTTATCTCTTGTGTATTTGTTTATTTTATGAATATTAACTTTTGGCATTCTTTTTGTTGATTTTTCTAGCTCATCAGCTATTCTTTTCCATGCCTTAGTTTTAGTTTTTCTTAATTCAGCTACAAGTTTCCTTGTGTTAATATTTGATTTCATTTTATTTTTTTGATTGCTTCAATAACATCTTTTGCTTGTGCAGATATAGTATTAGCTGCACTTTCTACCATTTCTTTGGGACTTAATTGGCCCCATGGTTCTATTGTGATTATAAAGTCTTTATCGCTAGCTGTAACATCTATTCCTTTGTCAGAAGCATCAACACAAGCTTTACATAATGTACAATCTGCGCCTTGTGTCATCTTTAACTTATTTCCATCTAGTTTGTAAAGTTTTTTTGGACAGATAGCTACAATGCTTTTTGGATTTGAAACTTTCCCAATTTTTATTTGGGGTGAACCTTTGTAGAATACAAGACCAGGACTAAACTTCATATGGTTTTTTCCAGAACCTAATTTTGCATTTGCAATTAATTTAATTTTTTGATTCTCAAGTAATTTTACAATTGGAGTTTTTGGGTGTGAAGGAATAACTTTTGGATCTTTTGATTTTATTTGATCTGCATATACAATACATGGACCTTCTGCTTCTAAGGTTAATTGTAGAGTACATCTTGCACAACCTTCTCCTTTGCATTTACATTTTTCTGAGACAAAGTATGATTTAAGATCTGTTTTTAATGTTAATAGTCCTAATCTGTGAGCAAGCATTTCATTGTACAATGCTGAAGAGTTTTCAATAACTTCAATTGTATCAATTGCCATAGTAGGAACTTTGTTTACAATGATTCTTCTTAGTGTGTTAGCTTCAGCAGGGGAATAACCCTTTACTAAAAATGTAATTTTTTCTTTGTCCTTTGATAATTGTTTTATTTCCATTTTTAGACTCTTCTACCTCTCCTACCGCCTTTTTTTCTACATCTATCATGGGGAATTGTAGTCACATCTTCAATGATTCCAATTCTTATACCCATTCTTGAAAGAGCTCTGATTGCAGCTTGTGAACCTGGACCTGTATTATTAGGACCATTGTGGCCACCAGGAGCTCTAACTTTAATATGTAAAGCATTAATTCCTTTGTCTTTTGCACCTTCTGCTGCAAGTTTAGCTGCTGACATTGCTGCTGTTGGTGAAGACTCCATTCTGTGTGCTTTTACAACCATACCTCCAGAGGCTTTTGCGATTGTTTCAGCTCCACTAAGATCAGTAATGTGAATTATAGTATTATTATAAGATGCATAGATATGTGCAACTCCCCATCTGAGTTTTATATCTTTTCTAAATTTTGATTGAGGTTTTTGTCCTGGTTTCATTCTTCAGTCACCTCTTCTTCTTTTTTCTCTTCTTCTTTAGGTTCTAGCTCTTTTATTTTTCTTTCAGGATGTTCTGGATCTGCTAGTGCAGATTTTTCATCAAATGTAATTGTGTTTTCTTCTAGAGCAGACACAAGATATGAAGGTGCATCAATTTTTTTATCATTAACTAGTATATGTCCATGAGTTATGAACTGTCTTGATTGACTCATTGTTTTTGCAAATCCTTTTCTTATAACTATAGTTTGTAATCTTCTTTCAAGGATGTCTTTTAATGATAGATCAAGAACACTATCTACTGTTGAAGTATCAGGTAGTAATTTTAATTTTTCTAGTTTTTCTAAGAATAATTTTTTTTCTGTTTCAGCTTGTAAGTCTTTTTCACCAATTAAAGATTTAGCTTGTTTTTTGAATGTAGCAAGTTTAGAAGAGGTTTTCCATAGGTCTTTTTTATTTTTTAGACCATATTCTTGTAGGAGTTCTTTTTCTACTTCAATTCTTACTCTTTGCCAAGGATGTCTTGGTGTAGTATACTTTTTCCTGTTTTTCCTAGGATCTCCCATTATTTCTTACCTTTCTTCTTGGATACACCTACAGCTTTACCTTTTCTGAAGTGTCCCTTTGTTCTTTGACCTCTTACTGGTAGGCCTACTGAATGTCTTAATCCTCTGTAGGATTTAGTTTTTTGTAATCTTTTAATATCAAAATCTTTTCTAAACTTTAGATCTGTGGTTGACAGGTGGAGATCTTCTCCAGTATCATAGTCTTTTCTTCTGTTTAGTAAGTATGTACTAAGACCTTCTGGATTTTTTATGAAGGTTTCAATTGCTTTTATTTGTTTTCTTATCACCGCAGCTTGGTATTACCCCGCTCAATCGCCGCCAGCACCCGCGCCGGCGTCAGCGGTAGCTCGGTGAGGCGAACCCCAATAGCGTTGCTGACGGCGTTGGCCACCGCGGAGACAGGGGGCACAATGGCCGTCTCGCCCACGCCGCGGGCGCCAAAGGGGTGGTGGGTGTTCGGCACTTCGACGATCACCGTGTCGATCATGGGCAAATCCGAGGCGACCGGCATGCGGTAGTCGAGGAAGCCCGGGTTCTCGAGCCGGCCCGCGGGCCCGTGGTAGAGCTCCTCGCTGAGGGCCCAGCCGATGCCCTGGACGGCCCCCCCCTGCATCTGACCCTCGACATAGCCTGGATGCATGGCGCGGCCCACCTCCTGCACCACCGTGTGGCGCAGGACGGTGACCCTGCCCGTCTCCCGGTCCACCGCCACGTCGCAGATATGCACGCCGAAGGTGGGGCCGACGAAGTGGGGGGCATTCACGGACTTGGCGGCGGCGATGGGGCCGCCGGTCTTGTTCGCCGAACGCGCGATCTCGGCCAGGGAGAGGGGGTCGAATTCGCCTGCGTT
>CAZAKS010000063.1:0-5367 GCA_964485975.1 Candidatus Woesearchaeota archaeon | reverse complement strand
TATTGATATCAATACCATAATAACTAACCTTCCCCATCCAAGGCATTGAAAACACATTAAACCCACAACCAAGATCTAAAACAGAACTAAATTCAACATACTCTCTAATCCACTTATACAACTTATCATGATATCCCATCCTCTCTCTAGAACTAAGATGTACTTTCAAAATCTTTTCCACTCCATCTTTATCATCCCATCCTTCCAACTCCTCCAAAAACTTCCACCTACGATCATAATTCCTTGCTCTAAAAGCACCATAAACCTCTCTCAACTTAGCCCTAACTTCTTTTACAAATTTAGTCTTCTGAGATTTCTTAGAAAAATCATACTTCCCATAAAACTTTGACATAACACTAGAAACAAAATCCTCATTTAAACCCTGATACTCCTTTTTGGCCATCACCTCCCTTAGTAAACTCATCCCTCCAACTCCCTCCGAATCAACTCTCTTTTCTTATTATCTAACCATTTGTATACATTTCCATGTGGACTACCTTCTAACAACATCTCAATAGCCTGTTTAGCCATTGCAACCTTTTCCAATTCACCCACAATTCCAATAGTTTTTCCATAAATTACCATCTTAACATCACAGTAACTCTCAATATATTTTCTAGCTTTACCCTCTTGACCAATAACCCTACCCTTCAATCTCATCTGGTCTTTTTTAGATTTACCAACATAATCTTGAATTTCAATAATTTCAAAAGAATTCTTCTCATTAAACAACTGCTCAGCAATAGTTGGATTAAAACCTCTAGCAATAGCCTTAATCACACTCAAAGCAATATAAACATCAAGACTCTCTCCCTCAATAGTCACATCTCCCTCTTGGGAATCAATATCTATAGAGATCTTTCCTTTCTCTTCTAATCTTTTCTTAACTGTCCCATCCTTCCCAATCAATACAGCTACCCTTTCCTTTGGGATTTTTAGTTCTTTTCTATCCATATCCTCAAATAATCCTATTTTGTTTATATATGTTTTGTAGGAAGCTTAAATTTTACCTTCTAGCACTTTGACCATTTCCTCATCCAAATCCAACTTCAAACCCAACTTATTAAAATACCTAACCAAATTCTCCATATCTCTCAGCAACAAACTCTTATAATTTGGATATCTCAAATCAATTGCATGAGAAAAATCAATCAAAACAGGTTTCTCTTTATAATTCAAAATATTAAACTCAGAAAGATCAGCATGAACTAACCTAGCCTTCAATAATAACTTAACCTCTTTAAGCAGTTTATTATAGAACAATTTAGGATTCTTAGGTTTATGTTGATACAACAACTTAGCAGGTTCTCTCCCACCAATAAATTCCATACAAACAAGATTCTTATGAACTGCATAAGGTGTAGGACAATTTAATCCCACTTTTTTAGCTTTCAATAAATTTCTATACTCCTTTCTAGCCCATGCATAAATCACAGTCAACTTAGTTCCCCTAACTCTTGCAAATCTTGGATCTGGGTGCATATATCTATACATCTTCTTAAAATTAGCAGCAGTCCGATAAACCTTAACAATTCTCATCTCTTTCTTATGTGTAACACTAAAAACATTACTCTCTTTACCAATCTTAATCGGGCTTTTTATTTCATCAAAATAACCTTGAGCTCTCAATTTAAACAAAGCATTCAAAGTACTTTCATCAAAAACATTCTCATATGCAATAAATTTATTTTTAGACATAAGATAAATAATAGAATATTTCTTTATATAACTTACCTCTTCATTGGCAAAACAAAGACTAGATAGATAACCCCAAAACCCAGAATAAAATACAACCAGTGATATTTCATAAAAAAGTAAAATACCAAATGTAAAAAAGTCACAACAATACCCATAATTGCAAAATATTTCTTATTCATAAATTAAAAAAATAAAATCAAGTTTAAATAACTAACTACTTTCTCTTCCTCTGTTCTTCTAAATCTCTTGTAATGGTCTTCATTTTCTCAGCTGATTCTGTAATCATATCTTCTAAAACAGATAAAAAATCATCTGATTCACAATATCCTTTTAAATCACCAAGATTAAACAAAAAAGATTCTACATTCTTTTTTTCATCCACTGTAAAATCCTTACACTTTCCCATAATAGTTACAACTGCTTCAAAATCCCTTATTAAATTACTAGACTTAACATTAACATTAGACAACCAATTCAATCTCTTAGCTTTTATACTCATAAAATCACCTCAAAAATATAGTAATTTAAGCATTTATAAAAATTATTATTAGAAATCCTCTAAATCAACAGTAACTTCTTTAATATGGCCTCTTTTCTTCAACCATTGAACTTGAGCAGGCCTATATTTATAGATTACATCACCCTTCTCATTCCCACCAAACTCCCAAGGTTGAACCAAAATAAAATCTCCTTCTCTAACCCATAATCTTCTTTTCAATCTTCCAGGAATCCTACACACTCTTGCCTTTCCATCATAACAAGAAACCCTCAATCTTCCTTGACCTAATCTAGCTTCAACCACCCCAATACTCTCATTACCTCTAGGCAACCTAACTCTCATTATAGTAGGTGCAGGTTGTGGGCCTTTTCCCTTAAATTTGGGTTTAGGTTTCTTCTTAGGAAAATTCTTTTGTACCATTAAACAAGAATAATTTTCAACTATTTATAAAGCTATCTTAACCATATAAAGTCTTCCAAGTGCTTTCTCCAAACATTTCAAACTCATTCGGATTAGGTAATCTTTCATTCCCAACATAAAAACTCAACAACCTCTCAGAGAGGATAATAGACACAATCTCTCCAAAAGAATTAGTTCCATAGTGTTTCTCAGCATCAAGACCAGCATTAGGTGCAAAAGCAACACCATTTATAATTTTTGAAGTAAACTTGGGAACATCCCTTCTAAAATAATGTTTTCTTTTTTCTAAAAACACCTTAAACTCACTTAAATCACCAGTCTCTATAAGATAAAAAACAATTTTTTCAGGCCTTAACAAATCATCCATATTAGCTGATTTAGGATCAACAAACTTAAACCTAAAAAATATCTGTTTACTAGTAAAATATTCCATACTCTCTAAAACATCAGAAACAAATTGAGATAACCATTCAGTTTTTACATTAACATAAACCCTAAGGGTCATCATAATACTTTGTAACTGCACAGGAGAAGAACCCCAAAACCATCCTCCTCTATCCACAAAACAATCAGAACATTTCCCTAGATTATTTGCAGCAAAACAAGATTGTTTAGCTAAATTTGACGCTTCTTGGTAAGCCCTTAACTCTGAATCTAAATTAACAATTGGAACTTGGTCTACAGCATTATTTACTTTTTTTAAATAATCAAAATCAAAAGCATAAATATTATAAAGAAAATCTTTTATCTGATCTCTTTGGGGTCCACTAAAAATATCATCTGGTAAATTCTGAAAAAGATCCCATCGTTTATTCTCTTCAACCCACTTTTTAAAATGAAATAGAATTAACCTAACATCTCTTATAAGATCACCTTTATTCATCTTTTTTCAATCTAAATAAAACAGTTCCCCTATATATTAATTTCGAAGTTAGTTTATCTTGACTAAATAAAGTTCTAGTAATTTTCAATTCACCCTTATATTTATCCTTCAACATCTTGCCCAACCTTCTAGCAAATCTTTGATCACTCATGAAAATATCAACACCTGTTTTCAATTCATCAATCTTAGAAACAAATACACCTTTTCTCTTATCAATCTCTCGCATAATATAATCAAAAACTTCTTTATCATAAGGCCTCAACTGAATTTTAGCCTCAAAATACTGATCATTAGTCAATATTATAGATTTGGACATGTTTTACCCCTTGTATTTCAATAACTTCCTCTTCCTTAACAATCCCACTCTTAATCGCAATATCAACAACATTATTTCCAAACAAATTCAAATTAGTTCCTTTCTCTAATAACTCAATAACTTTCTTTTCATCAACTAACTCTCCTTTGTAAAATCTCTCAGAAACATCTATCTGACGATGATCATCCTCAAACTTCTTACCAATCAAATCTTCATCACACATTGCAATAACATTTTTATGAATCTTTACATATATCATCCTAAATACTCCGAAGAATTTTTTTCATCCTCTTTCTTATCCAACCAAACACTCTTACAAGTTTTCAAAACATTCTCAGCCCCAACATCAAAGTCTTCCCACTCTTCCCATAACTCTTCTAAAAATTTAACAATTTCTTCATCACTTTTAATTTCAACTATCAAAGCCCTATGATAAAAGTCCATAAGTCTTCTATAAAAAACACCAGCTCTCTCTTTCTCTTCATCAGTAACATTCTTGAAAATAACCATTTGATAAAAAGTATGAGGCATAGTATTAACTAAAGGTTCCAAATAACTTAGATAGGTTCTAATTCTATTAGTTACTACCCTTAAAACAGCCCTAGAAAAAATGCCACACTTATCCAAATCAAGGGCACATATCTCAAACACCCCATTAAATTTATTATAATCTATTTTTATTCCAAGTTCCTTATATTTACTTTCAACTGTCATATTTTAGTTTTAATATCTGTTTTTTGTCCACAAGCCATACATTTTTTCAACAACTTGCCATTCTCATTAATTACTTGGGTATCTGGTTTCCCACATTTCTCACATAAAACAAAATCATGAGTATATTTAGCAATCTTCTCATTAATCATAGCAGAACCCAACTTTCTTCCAAAAACCAACCTTTTATCCTCAAAATGTCCGGGAGTTGCCAGTTCTCTTTGTAAATATTTTAACAAATGTTCAGGTTTCCTATTTAAGGTATCAGCCATTTGGAAAAAATTAACAATTATAGTTTTATTTCCTTCAACATGCCCCTTAACTCTTGGAGTTTCAAATCTCTCTGATTTACCAACTACATCAGGTAGATCCTTCTTTCCTCGCTTTAACATCTCTTCATATGACATAATATAGAATAATTAGACTTCATTTAAAAACATTACTAAACCATCCGAAGATAGCCCGGACGAGGCATATATACCTCTCCTTCTTTTAATAACTCTTGAATAGCCTTATCAACCTGTTCTTTTGGTAATCCAATCTCAGAAACCAACCTCTCTTCCTCAGCTTCATCATACTTTTCAATCAAAGAAACCACCTTCTCTCTAACAGCTAAAGAAGGTTCAACCTCACTCTCTTCTTTATGCTCCTTTTCAACAACCTCAACCTTCTCCCTCTTATCTGGAACACCATACTCCTTAATTAACTCCAATCTTCTCAAAAGAGCCCAATCATAACTATCCAATTTTCTTACAATCTCTGGCCTAACATAAACCTCTTCTTGATACTCTCCCAATCTCCCAGAAACCAAAACCATATCTCCAACTTGCTTTCCTTCCA
>CAZAKS010000062.1:0-5410 GCA_964485975.1 Candidatus Woesearchaeota archaeon | reverse complement strand
AAAACACAATAATCAGTATTAGCACCCATATGATACAATACTTTTACTCCTTGTTCTCTAATCCAAACCCTTGGATCATCTTCAGGAGTATGAGGATAAGGCACCATTCCATGTTTAAGAAATCCCCCTCTTGAAAACTTTGTAAAATATCTATGCCTTGGAACTCTGTCAATCAATTCCCTTAATTCTGGAACTGTTTTCCCTCGCATATCCATCTCAAAAACCAAAACTGGGATATCATTTTCAATAGCATATTCTAAAACTCTCTTTTGATTTTCTAATTCTTTTGATAACTCCTCTCCATCAACATGATTACTAAGTTCATCTAGTAAAACCTCATCAAAAGATCTTAAGTTGTCCCAATCAATACCTCTAACAAAAGGTTCTTGATCATATTCTTCTTTAGAAAGTTCATACAAGTAAATTCTTTGCATATCAACAATAACAATTCCATAGTTCTGACTCTCTGGAAGAACAGTTTCAGGAACCTCTCTATACTGATCAGCCATCTGAATATATTCATTATCAAAATCAGGAGAACAGCCTAAAGTCAATAACAAAGGGATTAGTCTTTTCATAAAAAAAGAAATTAAAGAACTGTTTATATCAGTTTCTAATGGCCTCTAGCATGATCACCACAATGGTAATTTCTAGCACAAGCACTTACATGAACATGATTATTAGCTTCTGAACCAAAAAAATGAGGATCATCAGTATTACATCTACCTACAAATCTACTTGGTCCTAAGGCTCTATTTCCACCACATCTCTCAGCTGCTTTTGCAATCTCACAAGAGTTATATTCATCTCCAAAGTCAATTGCTAAAGATCCTTCTGGGTAGTGATCTCTAAATCCATAATGGCCTGAATTTCTTCCATGTATGCATCTAGATCTTGTCCAATTTTCAAGACATTCATCAAAACTAGCTCTACTTGTAGTAATACTTGAAACTTGACCAACTCCCTCTGGTAATTCATCAACCATACATGCAACCACTCTTGCTAACTCTGGTGAACTTTGTGGAATTTGATCTCTAATTCCTGGTTGATAATCTAATTCTTGCATCTTTCTTAGGTTTGCTTCATAACCTGTTTCAGGTTGACCACAACCAACATCTCCAGCACCTTCAGTCAATGACACAGCATCTTCATAAGCCTCTACAAAAGCTTCCCAAGTATGGGGTCTTGTAGCTGGATGAGCTAACAAACTAACTAAACCAATAAGAGCCATTGCACCTGCAGCTCTATTAACATTATCTTCTCTTAAATCAAATTTATCTTTTAGAATGGCCCAAGTACTTGCACCAACACCCATTGAAAAATATTCCAACCATCTATCCAAATCTTGACCAGTTCCATCTTCTAAACAATTAATTCCTGTATCAATTCCAGCAGCAATTACAACATAAGGTAAAGCCCTAGCTGCTAAATCTGCACCAATTCCTAATTTTTCTAAAACATCATCTCTATTCATCTTTCAAAAATCTCCTTTCTGTTTTGTACCCTGATCCTCTCCACATCTCTCTTGCTCCATCTTTACATTTGTCACATAAAGCATAAACTGGATTCCCTTCATTTTCCATTGCTCTCATAACACATCTAGTCCATTCTTCATAACCATCAACTTGATATTCTTCATGATGTCCTATTCCAAGCATATGCCCCACTTCATGCCTTGCTAATGCTTTAATTTCTTCCAATGGCTTTCCATTTTTTACTCTCTTCATAGTTTCATCAGAAACATCCATAAATGCTGAACCACTAGCATAATGTCCTTGACCATGAGTTAAACGACCATAAGGAGTATCCTCACAACCTCCAATTGCATATTCAGGAATAACAACAATACCTTCAGTTACAGTTGGTTTATTAGCTAGGAATATAATTCCAGGACTTGAAGCTTCATCTTTGCCTCTAATTAGTTCCTTTCTAAACTTGTGAAAAACACCTTCCATTTGAAGTACAGGAATATCATCAAATGAACTAACAGCATTACCTTCATACTCTTCAACAGCAAGTTCTAAATCCAAACCAATTTCATCAATTATGCTTTGAGTTCCTTCTAAAGCAGCTTGTAAATACTCATCTGGAATTCCAGGCATATGAAAAAACCTAATTGGACCTTCTAAAAACCATTCAGAAGTTAAAATTCCATTAGTAAAATGTCTTGAATTACTTGTTTGAGACAATAAATTCCACATTTGCCAATCTAAAGGTGTTGGAAAATGCCCTTTTAGTCTCATATCAAAAAGTCTTTGTTCTAAGGCTTCTATAGCTCCATCTCCACCCTCTTCATAAATTTCTACAACTCTTTCTACAGCTTTCATTTTTCTTAATAATAGAGTCCAATTTCTACTTTATAAATCTTTCGGTTTTGTTACCACTAGAAAAGGACAACTAAAAACTACCCATAGCTAAAACACAGATTCCTGCAATAATCACAAAGATACTAGCCCATCTTTTCCAAGAAACATGCTCCTTAAAATAAAACTTTGAAAATAAAGCCACAAAGAAGTAATTAGAGCTAATTGCAGGATAAGCAAAGCTTAAATCTACTTGAGTAAGCACAATTATCCAATTAATCAAACTTAAACCATAAAGAATACCACCTGTCCAAACATTCCAATTCCAAAAAAACATTTTCTTAATAAGAGTAATAAAACCTTCCGCTCCCAACTTCCCAATATTGGCTTTCATCATACCTTTCTTTAGCAAGATCTGTGCAACTACACCAATCACAACATTCACAAATAGTATTAGTATATAGATTAACATCTTAAGTATTTGATAACATAATTACCCCCATAGCTATTATAACCAAACCAACAATTTTGACCACTCCTAAGGTTTCACCAAAAAATAACCAAGCAAAAACTGAAACAATAACATACCCAAAACTCAAAATAGGATAAGCATAACTCAAATTAGTTTTAGCTAAAGCCAATAACCAAGTAAAAGCAGAAGAAACCATAAATAAGATACCTAAAATTATCATAGGAGTTTGTAATATTGACAAAAAGTTACTTACAAATAAAGCACTACTCCACTCAACAACTCCCAAAGAATTAATTCCATACTTCAAAGTTAATTGACCAATATCTACTAACAATACTGAAAATAAAATTAATCCAAGATTTCTCAACTTCTTCCTCATAAGAATAAAGTCTGACAAAATGTTTATATAGTTTTTGAATATATAAATACATAATGTTGCATGAAACCCACAAGAAAATAAAGAGGTTAAAGATTCAGGGTGCAGAGAACATATCTACAGCTGGAATTATAGCTCTAGAACATGTTATCAAAAGATCTCATTCATTTACAGAGATTGAAAAAGCAACAAAAAAGCTTATTTCTGCAAGACCAACAGAACCTCAATTAGAAAATTATCTTTATTACCTTACTAAATATAGAAAAGAACACACTCAAACAGAAACTCTCAAGGAAATAAAAAGAGTTTTAAAATCAAAGAGAGATGCACATAAGAAAGTAATTAATAATGGTACAAAATTAATAAAAAAAGGAGATATTATCTTTACCCATTGTAATTCATCTAATGTTGTAGGCATATTAAAAAAATGTAAAGGAATTAAAGTATACAATACAGAGACAAGACCAAGATTTCAAGGAAGAAAAACAGCAAAAGCACTAGCAAAAGCAAGAGTACCAGTAACACATTTTGTGGATTCAGCAGCAAGAATTGCATTAAAAGAATCAGATATCATGTTACTTGGAGCAGATTCAATTACTTACAGCAGAGTTTACAATAAAATTGGATCAGAATTAATGGCACTAACTGCAAAAAACTATAGAGTTCCAGTTTACATTTGTGCATCTTTATGGAAGTTCAACTCTCATAGGGAAACAATTGAGGAAAGACCCCTAAAAGAAGTGTGGAAAAATCCTCCAAAAGGAGTTAAGATAAAAAATTATGCATTTGAAAAGATCAATTTCCACCTAATAAAAGGGATAGTTTGTGAAGAAGGAATTCTAAAACCTAAGAAATTTGTTAAAAAAGCAAGAAAATTATTGTAAATCTTTTAATTCTTTATACACATGAATCCCGTAATCATAAAGAAAGTTCTCTAATTGAGTTGTAAACAAATGATGCTTATCCTTTGTAAGAACATCACTTTGAGTCTGAATTGCAGCTGCCATCAATACTGCATCAGAAGTGTCTGCAATATTCTTCAATAAACCATGATCAACAGATTGAACAAAATCCTTCTCCTGCATCCAAGCACCTGGACTTACAGGAACCTCAACAATAACAAAATCAGTATCTTTTATGAATTTCCTTATACCTCTCTTCAAATGACCTAATCTATGCCCTACTTTCAATAATTCCTCAACATTAAAGCTAGTAACTCCCAAATTTTTAATCTTTACTTTCTTATTTCTAGAAACACAATCAATAATAAAACAAGTATCCAATAGAACCAATCCAGATACTCCTCTCCAAGAAACTCTTTTTTTATTATCAAATAATTCTTTCATATTCAATAACAAATCTTTTACATATAAAAACCTTTTTAAATTCCTAACCTTACTAAACTATAATGAAAGAGTTGATCTGCTTTGATATGGATAATACTTTAGTTAAATCTAACAAAGTACATCTTACAGCATTCCAAGCAGCTTTCAAGAAAAACCACTTAAGAAAAGTTTCTAACAAAAAATTAATAGAGGTATTTGGTCTTGTTGGAATTACTCTTGTAAAAAGGCTCTATCCTGAACTTACAGAAGAACAGGTTAAAAAAATAGTAAAAGATCATGATGATATTGTTGTTAAAAAAACCTACAAATATGCAAAAGCAATTCCTGGTGCAGTTGAAACATTAAAAGAAATAAAAAAACATTATGACATTGCAATTCTTACAAACTGTAAACATAAAGAGATAAAACCCATTCTAAAGGGTGCTGGAATTAACAGAAGACTATTCAACCTAGTAATAGGAAATGATGATGTAAAACATGCAAAGCCCTGTCCTGATGAAATCTTTAAGGCTCAAAAACTTCTACATGAAAAAGCAAAATATATGGTAGGAGATTCTATTTATGATATACAAGCAGCAAGAAAAGCAAAAGTAAAAGGGATTGCAGTATTAACAGGAGATCACTCAAGAAGTATGTTAAAAAAACAAAAACCATTTATGATTCTAAATTCAGTAAAAGGTTTACCTAGAAAGTTATTATAATCTATATCTTCTTAAATTTCTATGAATTCTTCTAAATTCTCTAACAGAATCAGCAGTATATGGAAATTCAGGTTTAAGTGTAACATCCAATTCAATACCATAATGACTATCTCCATTAAAAGTAAACATTCCTAAAAAAGGAAAATGAGAAAGTATATTTATCCTAGTTGAAGATGTACACGATGCTGCAGCACTAAGTCTATTATCTTCAT
>CAZAKS010000061.1:0-5610 GCA_964485975.1 Candidatus Woesearchaeota archaeon | reverse complement strand
GCTGCGCCACCATTGGGACCTGCTCTAGGACCTTTAAAAGTAAATATAGGCCAGGTTATTGCAGAGATTAATAAGAAGACTGATGCTTTCAAGGGAATGAAGGTTCCTGTTAAAGTTATTGTTGATACTGAAACCAAGGAATTTGAAATTGAAGTTGGAACTCCACCTGTTTCTCAATTGATCAAAAAGGAATTAGGCTTGAAGAAAGGTTCTGGAATTCCTAATAAAGATTTTCAAGCTAATCTTGGTATTGAACAAGCAATTAAAGTTGCTAAAATGAAAATGGATTCTCTTTTTGTAAATAGTTTGAAATCTGCAGTTAAAACAATTGCTGGAAGTTGTAATGCTTCAGGTATTTTAATTGAGGGTATGCGTTCTATTGAATTTAATAAAGCAGTTGAAGCTGGAAAGTTCGATAAAGAATTACAGAGTGAAAATACTGAAATCACCGACGAGAAGAAAAAACAGTTAGCAGAACAGTTAGCTAATGTTAAAAAGAAGTTTGTTGGTGAGTTAGAGAAGATTGCAGCTGCTAAGAAAGCTAAAGAAGATAAAGATGCTAAGAAAGAAGCAAAAGGTGCTACTGCCACTGTTGCTGCTGCACCTAAAAAGTAACCTTTTTCTTTATATCAATAAATTTATAAATACCTGAAATTTCTATGAAAAGATGAGGGGCCATAGTGTAGTTTGGTAGCACTGTAGGTTTGGGACCTGCCAACCTCGGTTCAAATCCGGGTGGCCCCATACCAAAACTTTTATAAATGGTTGAAAATCTCACAATAACAAAATGGCAACGAAAAAAGCAGGTTCTGCAGGTAGATTTGGAGTTAGGTACGGAAGAAAACTAAGAACCAAAGTAAATACTGTTGAAAAAGTTCAAAAAGGTAAACATAAGTGTCCTTATTGTAATAGATTAACTGCTAAAAGATTATCACCTGGAATATGGCATTGTAAAAAATGTGATGCTAAGTTTACAGGTAAAGCCTATAAGGTTGGAGAATAAAATGGTATCATACAAATGTTTTGAATGTGGAAGAGAGGTTAAATTTGATCTTGTTCGAAAAAAAGTAAGGTGTCCTTATTGTGGAAGCAAAATTTTACATAAGGTAACATCAGTTCATTCTGTAGTTAAGGCGGTGTAAAAATGGATTTTAGTAAAGAAACTGAAGAAAAGGTTAGACAATTGCAAATGTTTGAGCAGAATATGCAGAATATTCTATCACAAAAACAAAATATTCAAGGCCAAACATTAGAAGTTGATAATGCTTTAGAAGAATTAAAAAATGCAGAGGGTAAAGTTTACAAGATTGTTGGAACTGTTATGATTGATTCTACAAAAGAAAGATTGGAAAAGGATTTAAATGAAAGAAAGGAAGTTTTAGAATTAAGATTAAAATCTCTTAAGAAACAAGAAGATAGTTTTAGAGAAAGAGCTGAGACATTACAAAAAGAAGTTATGAAAGAGATTGAACAAAAGGAGAAAAATAATGCAGGATCTGATTGAGCAATTGGTGGAAATTTTAGAAGATACTTCTATTCCTAAAAATGTGAGATCAAAAATAGAGAATGCAATGACTGCATTAAAAGAGGAAGATAAGGAGGATTGTTTTAAGGCTAATAAGGCTTTGCAAGAGTTGGATGACATTGCTGAGGATCCAAATATACCTTCTTATGTTCGACCACAAATATGGAATGTGGTTAGTCAGCTAGAAACTTTATAATAGAAATATTTATATAGAAAGTTAAATTTATATAGATATTAGGGAGGAGTTAATATGGTGTTCCAAAAACTAAAGGATAAAATTTTAGGTTCTAATACTGAAGATGAAAATGATTTACCAGACGAATATGGTGAAGACTACTTGGAGATTGATACTGAGAATCTACCAGAAAGAAAAAGCAAGGTTTTAGTGAGGCCTTTTACTGTTACTGATTTTTCAGATGTAAAACCCATTTTAGATGTTCTAAGAGAAGGTTATACTATCGCGCTAGTTAATATTGGTCCTTTGAAAAGCAAAGATTTAATTGAGCTGAAAAGGGTAGTTAACAAGTTGAAAAAAACATGTGATGCTATTGAAGGAGATATTGCTGGATTTGGTGAGGACTGGGTTGTTGTGACTCCAGGCTTTGCTCATGTAGATCGTCAGATGGATGCTCCACAGATATGAGTAAAGTTTTTAAATCCTTTTCTTTTTCTATTGTTCTATGGTCGATGAAATAAATGGAGAGCAATGTCCATTCTGTAATAAGAAGACTTTGACTCTTAGAGAGGAAGAGATAGATGTTCCTCATTTTGGAAAAACTTTTGTATTTTCTATGACTTGTAGTGAGTGTAATTTTAATAAATCTGATGTTGAGGCTGCTGAAAGAAAAGATCCTGTTAAGATTACTTTTAATATTGAAAAAGAAGAAGATATGAAGATTAGAATTGTAAAAAGTTCTGAGGCTTCAATCAAAGTTCCAGGTTTGAAGATTGATGTAAGACCGGGACCAGCTTCTGTAGGTTTTGTTTCTAATATAGAAGGAGTGTTGGATAAATTTCAAGGTATTATTGAGAGACAGAGAGATAGTACTGATGATGCAGCTATTAAGAAGAAAGCTAAAAATCTGTTGAAAAAATTAAGAAAGGTTAAGTGGGGAGATCAAGCATTAAAGATTATTATTGAAGATCCCTCTGGAAATTCTGCAATTGTATCAGAAAGAGCTGAGATAAAAAAATTAAAATAAAAAAAATTAATCTTCTTCATCCTTATCTTTGAAGTCGTCATAGTCATCTTCATCATAATCATCATTGTCGTCATCGTCGAATAAATCATCCTCTTCATCTAAATGTTTTGCGTCGGATAAGAAATCTTCCATCATAAATACCCTCCTAGGTGTTTCCAAAAGTGTGGAATAACTTATTTTTAAATTTTTCGGATTTGTTTATAAATGCAAAAGCTTTAAATAAAGGTAGTTTTTGCTAAGTTTTCTATGGATTATGCGTTACAATTGCTAATACAATCAAGATATGATAGAGATAGAGAGAGTAGGACATTAATTGGATTGAGTACTATACCTCAAGAAGTACCTACTTCTCTTGCTGATTGGAAAGGACATCATGTTACTTGTGAAGTTAGATATCCTATAGAATTAAATGGTGGGGACTGGGTTTTGGGTCATATGATTGTTACTGATGCTTTTATAGAAGGGAAAAGTCAAGGTAGAAGAGAGGAAATTGGATTAAAATTGTCAACAGCTTCATTAAGAACTATTAATGAAAGTGTTACAAATGTGAGATTACCTCTTGAATATTCAGTAAGGGGTTAAATTAGGAGGAAATAAAATGTATGAAATGAAATTAACTGTTGGAGATTTAATTGAGGTAGATGGAGGATATACTGTTAAAGGCGTATTATTACCTGGAGGTAAATTACCAGATGGCTTTGCTAGTTTAGGACCTGGTGCAACTTTAGAATTTGAGTATGATACTGTTGTAGGGAAACCAATTAGAATGAGCTTAGCAGGATTAAGAAATGGTGCAACTCCAATAGATGGACAATTTAGTTTGGATGATTTTGAAGGTCTTGATATTACTGTACCAAGTAAAACTCATGAAAGATTTGCTGATGCTTTAGCACAAGAGAGTATGAGTTTAAGATTTATAGTTAGGGGGCAATAAAAATGTCAAATCAACAACCAATATTCATATTACCGGAAGACACAAAGAGAATGCTAGGTAAAGATGCTCAAAGAACAAATATATTAGCTGCTAAGTTAGTAGCTGAAACTGTAAGAACTACTCTTGGTCCTAAAGGTATGGATAAGATGATTGTTGATTCTATTGGCGATGTTATTGTTACAAATGATGGTGTGACTATCTTAAATGAGATGCAAATAGAACATCCAGCTGCTAAGATGATTGTAGAGGTTGCTAAAACCCAAGAAGATCAAGTTGGAGATGGAACTACTACTGCAGTTATACTTGCTGGAGAGTTATTGAAGAATGCAGAAGCTCTTTTAGAGAAAAATATTCATCCAACTGTTGTTGCTAAGGGCTACAAAATGGCTGGAGAAAAATCTCAAGAGTTTTTGAAAGAATTAGCTGAAAATGTCTCTATTCAAGATAAAGAGACTTTGAAGAAGATTGCTGTTACTGCAATGACTGGTAAGGGTGCTGAAGGTGCTAAAGAAATTTTAGCTTCTTTGATTTTAGATGCTATTACTCAAGTTGCAGATAATGAGGATGTTAATTTAGATTATGTTAAACTAGAGAAGAAAGTTGGTGGTGGATTAGGTGATTCTGAATTGATTAAAGGAATTATTTTAGATAAAGAAAGAGTTAGCAATTCAATGCCTAAAAAATTGATGAATTGTAAAATTGCATTATTAGATGGTGCTTTAGAAGTTAAAACTCCTGAAACTGATGCAAAGATTCAGATTACAGATCCAAATCAATTGCAAGCTTTTGTTGACCAAGAAGAAAAGATTCTAAGAGATATGGTTAATAGAATTAAAGAGACTGGAGCTAATGTTGTTTTCTGTCAAAAGGGAATTGATGATATTGCTCAATATTTCTTATCTAAGAATGGGATCTATGCTTGTAGAAGAGTTAAGAAATCTGATATGGATAACTTGGCTAGAGCTACAGGTGCAAAAACAGTTACAAAGATTATGGAATTAAGCATTGAAGACTTGGGAAATGCTGGTGTTGTTGAAGGAAAGAAAGTTGGAGATGAAGATATGACTTATGTTAAGGAATGTATGAATCCAAAAGCTGTTACACTTTTTATTAGGGGTGGAACAGAACATGTTGTTGATGAAGTTGAAAGAGCTGTTCAAGATGCAATGGGTGATGTAGGGGCTTCAATCAAAGTTGGAAAGATTGTTGCTGGTGCAGGTTCTGTTGAAGTTGAGTTGGCAAAGAGATTAAGAATGTTTGCTACCTCTCTATCTGGAAGAGAACAATTAGCAGTTTTGGCTTTTGCAGATTCAGTTGAAGTTGTTCCAATAACTTTGGCGGAGAATGCCGGTCTGGATCCAATTGATATGTTAACAGAATTAAAATCAAGACATGATACTGGAGAGAAATGGGCTGGATTAGATGTTTTTTCTGGAACTGTTGTTGATGCATGGACAAATGGAGTTCTTGAACCTTTGAAAATCAAAACTCAAGCTGTTAAGAG
This sequence comes from Candidatus Woesearchaeota archaeon, assembly GCA_964485975.1. Lineage (GTDB taxonomy): Archaea > Nanobdellota > Nanobdellia > SCGC-AAA011-G17 > GW2011-AR17 > JABHZQ01. The sequence continues at coordinate 445 of CAZAKS010000061.1, read as the reverse complement.
TGCATCTGAGGTTGCTGAATTGATCTTAAGGATTGATGATGTAATTGCAGGAAGTGGTTCTGGTGAGCCTCAAGGTCCTCCACCTGGTATGGGTGGAATGCCTATGATGTAATTACTATTTTTTTATAAATGCTTTTTTAGTTTTTACTTGAATGGAATATAGAGACTGGTCTTTGAAGCAATGGACTGATATGTTTGAGAGTATTTATGGAGAGGTTAATCAAGGATATACTTCTGAACAGATGTGGGGCAGAGTAGTTGAAAAATCTGGAAGATTGGCTAAGGATTTGAGAAAAGAACATGTTGCTGCAAGAATTGATGTGAGGGGAAGGCAACAAGGTATTGTTACTAATTTACCTGCAACTTTTGCTTGGTTAGCTGCTTTTTCTAATAGGTTTGGTTCTTTAGAGTTAATGTTATGGGATAAGTTTCCAGGTGTTTGTAC
>CAZAKS010000060.1:0-5614 GCA_964485975.1 Candidatus Woesearchaeota archaeon | reverse complement strand
ACTCTTCTATGAACTGGCTTCAAACCATCCTTAACATCTGGTAAAGCTCTACCAACGATAACACTCATAGAATAATCTAGATAAGCTTCCTTCATCTGTTCTTCAATTAACTTATCGTAAGTTTTATCTTCCATTTTATACATCCAAATTCTTTACTGCCTTAGCATTCTCAAATATAAAGTTCCTTCTAGGTTCTACATGATCACCCATTAAAATTGTAAACATTTCATCAGCTGCAACTGCATCTTCAATTATAACTTTCTTCAAATACCTATTATCTCTATCCAAGGTTGTTTCCCATAATTGATCAGGATTCATCTCTCCTAAACCCTTATACCTCTGAAGATCAACATCTTTTCCAATCTCTTGTAACAACCTATTCAATTGGTTTTCAGTTTGAACATATTTTATCTGTTTACCCTTACCAACTTTATACAAAGGAGGCATAGCTATGTAAACATAACCACCTTCAACTAAAGGTTTCATATATCTAAAGAAAAATGTTAATAATAAACAAGCAATATGGCTACCATCAACATCAGCATCAGTCATAATTATAATTTTATGATATCTTAATTTTGAAACATCAAACTCATCACCTATTCCAGTACCTAAAGCTGAAATCATAGTTGTAATTTCATTATTAGCAAAAATCTTATCCTGTCTTGCTTTCTCAACATTCAAAATCTTTCCTCTTAATGGTAAAATAGCTTGATACTTTCTATCTCTTCCACTTTTAGCACTTCCACCTGCAGAATCTCCTTCTACCAAAAAAATCTCACAATCTTTTGGGTCTCTAGACTGACAATCAGCTAACTTACCAGGTAAACTACCAGAAGATAAAACTCCTTTTCTCCTTGTTAACTCTTTAGCCTTTCTTGCTGCCTCTCGAGCTTTTGCAGCTAACTGTGCTTTTGAAATAATTAACTTTGCAGTCTTAGGATTTTCCTCGAAAAATGTTTTCAATTCATTCCCTACAACAGAAGAAACAATTGTCTTAACTTCATTATTTCCTAATTTAGTTTTTGTTTGACCTTCAAATTGAGGATTAGGAACCTTCACAGAAAGCACACAAGTTAAACCTTCTTTAATATCATTACCACTTAACTTCGGTTCATTCTTCATATTCTTAGAAATATAATCATTAACAACTCTAATCAAAGCCATACTAAACCCAACAACATGTGTTCCACCCTCGATAGTATTAATATTATTTACAAAAGAATAACAATTATCTAAATAACCATTATTATATTGAATAGCAATCTCAACATTAACATCCTTATCTAACTTCTCAAAATAAACTGGTGCATGTAATACATCTTTATTCTTATTCAAGTAAGAAACAAACTCAACAATTCCTCCCTCATAATTAAACTTCTTTTCCTTTCCATCTCTTGCATCAGTAATTTTAATAACAATACCTTTATTCAAAAAAGCTAATTCTCTTAATCTCTTAGCTAAAATATCAAACTCATACTCAATAGTTTGTGTAAAAATTTCATCATCTGGATAAAAAGTAATTTCAGTTCCCTGTTCTTCAGTCTCCCCAACAATTTCTAGTTCACCAGGAACTCCTCTCTCATACTTTTGAGAATATACCTTTCCATCTTTTTTAATTTTAACAATCAAAACTTTTGATAAAGCATTAACACAAGAAACACCCACTCCATGCAATCCACCTGAAACCTTGTAAGAATCCTTATCAAACTTACCTCCTGCGTGTAAAACAGTCATAACAACCTCTACAGCAGGCCTTTTCTCCACAGGATGCTCATCAACAGGAATACCCCTTCCATTGTCAACAACAGTAATAGAGCCATCCTCATTGATTTTAACATGAATTTCACTACAAAACCCTGCTAGAGCCTCATCAATAGAATTATCAACAACTTCGTACACAAGATGATGTAAACCCCTAATACCTGTATCTCCTATATACATAGAGGGTCTTTGCCTCACAGCTTCCAGTCCTTTCAGAACTTTAATCCTTTCAGCTTTATAGCTACCTGCTTCCATTTTATCTGTACTAAAAAGCCCACTAAAAATAACACTTTTTTTGGCTTTCTTAATCAATTTGAAGACCCTTCCCTTTATATACCTTTCTGTCCCTGAAACCCTTAAATTCAAACAGTATAGGGCTTATATAGCCATTTTAGATTTTACCCCAAATAGTAAACAGAAAGCTTTTTAAAGCAAATTTAACACTTACAAAATTAATGAAAAAAATCCTTTTAGACACAAACTTTTTAATGGCAGTTTACCAATTCAAAATTGATATTTTTGAAGAAACCAAAAATGCTTTAATGGAAAATGTAGAGTTCTTTATCATCGATAAGACTAAAAATGAATTAGAAAAGCTTATAAAGACCTCAAAACTCTCAGATTCTCAAGCAGCTAAGTTCGCTTTAAAGGTTTTAGAAAAAAAGCCAATAAAAACAATAAAAACTGCTAAAAATGCTTATGTTGATGATTTAATCCTTGAACAAAAGGGCTATATTGTAGCCACAGTGGACAAGGAATTAAAGCAAAAACTTAAAAAGAAAAAAATTCAAATTTTAACTATAAAACAAAAAAAATATATTATACTCGAATAAAAATGTTTTACGAAATTGAAGTGCACGGACATATAAGAGTTGAACCAAAACTCTTTGGAGAAGACACAAAAAAATCAGTAAAAGATTCTTTAGTAAAGATGTTTGATGGTTTTATCTCTAAGGATCTAGGTATTGTAATAGAAGTAACTGATGTAACTAGCATTGGTGAAGGTATTATTATCCCTGGTGATGGTGCAGCTTATTATGACACTACTTTTAAAATAATGTCATATAAACCAGAAGTACAAGAAGTTGTCTTAGGTAAGATCTCAGACATCACAGACTTTGGTGCTTTCATTAACATAGGACCATTAGATGGTATGATCCACGTTTCACAAACCATGGACGACTATGTATCATTTTCAAAAAGTAATATACTTACAGGAAAAGAGTCAAAAAGAAACTTAAAAGTTGGAGATCCTTGTAGGGCAAGAATAGTTTCAGTATCTTACAAAGATATTTCAAACCCAAAAATTGGTTTAACAATGAGACAACACAGATTAGGTGTGTTAAATTGGATTGACGACGATCTTAAAAAAGAAACTAAAAAAGTAAAGGCTGCTAAAAAATGAGAAAAGCATGTAAAAAATGTAAAATATTTGTAGATGGCAATGAGTGTCCACTCTGTCATAATTCAAATTTCTCAGATTCATGGAAAGGAAGAATATTTATTCTAGATGCAAACAAATCAGAAATTGCAAAAAAAATAGGAATCACTGTAAAAGGTGAATACGCAATAAAGGTAAGATAAAATGGATATGAAAATACTAAAAGAAAGAGAATTCCCATTATTGAAGAGGAAAAGAGTAGCTTGTATGTTTGAATTCACAGGTCCAACACCTTCAATAGTTCAATTCAGAGATTCATTATCATCTAAATTCAAAGTAGATAAAGGTCTAGTTGCAATAAGACATGTATATCAAAGATTTGGTAAACCTACAGCAAAAGTTATTGCACATATTTATTCTGATAAAGCATATAAAGAAAAATTAGAAAAAACAAAAGCAGCAGAGAAAAAAGAAGTAGAAGCTGCAAAGAAAGCAGCAGAAGAGAAGAAAAAAGCTGCTGAAGAAGCAAAAGTAGCTGCTGAGAAACCTAAAGAAGAAAAAGTAGTTGAAGAAAAACCAAAAGAAGAAGCTCCTAAAGAGGAAGTAAAAGAAGATGGCAAAGAAAGCAAAACCGAAGAACAAAAATCCAAGTAAAAAATACACCCAATATACAGTGTCTGGAGATAAAATAGAAAAAGCTCCTTTCTGTCCAAAGTGTGGTCCTGGTGTATTCCTAGCTAAACATAAAGATAGAAAAACTTGTGGAAAGTGCGGATACACTATTTTCGAGAAAAAATAAACCTTATAAACTTTATTTCTCTTATAATTTATTAATGAAATTAAAACTACTCATAATTTTATCATTAATTCTAATAACTGGTTGTGTAAGTGAACAAGAACCAGTGGATAGATTAACCACTATTCCAGTTGATGCAGTAAAAATAACACCTGAAATGGATAATCATCCACCTATCTTACACTCTAATGATTATGAAGAACCAGTCTCACTAGCAGTTATAAGTTCAGCTGGAGCAGAAGACTCAGCATTCTATGATGATAATAGATTATTCTTCTTTTTTACACCAGATCCAAACATACCAGCCCAATTACAGCTCACAGATGGAGCAACAGGAATATATGTTTCTGAATACAACAATGGATGGCAAGAAGCAGAAAGAATAATCCTAAACAATGATTTATCTTTAGATGGTTGTGAATATGTTAATGGAGATATCATGTGGTTCTGTACAGTAAGAGCAAACAACCTAAGAGAAATAGATCTCTACACAGCTGAATACAAAAATGGCAAGTGGACAAACTGGAAAAATGCAGGTGAAAACATAAACTTAGAAGTTGGAGCAGGAGAAATGCATATTCATGAGGATATAATGTACTTCCATGCAGAGAATGAAGGTAATTATGATATATTCTACACTGAATTAGTTAATGATGTATGGCAAGCACCAATAAGTTTAGATATTGTAAATACAGAAGAGACTGAAGGTTGGCCCTTTATTACTGATAATGGAAATGAACTATGGTTTACTAGGACCTATTTAGGAACACCAGCAGTCTACAGATCAATTAAAGATGGGGAGTGGCAAGAACCTGAACTAATCATCTCACAATTTGCAGGAGAACCAACTCTCGATGAAGAAGGAAACATATACTTCACCCATCACTTCTATGAAGATGGAGTAATGCTTGAAGCAGATATCTATATTGCTTACAAAAAATAAATAAAGAATAAACTTCTTAATAATTCTATGATACAAATTGGTCCAGGAGGAATTGGTTCTGGAATAGATTCCATACCTCAATTAAGAGAACTAGGTATGTCTATTGCAGAAGTTGCATTTGTACACTCAATCTATATGTCAAATGAAAAAGCAAAGCTCCTAAACCCTATTGCCAAGAAAAACAAAGTCCAACTATCCATACATGCCCCTTACTACATAAATCTAAATTCTACTGAAAAAGCAAAAACTAATGCAAGCAAGAAAAGAATTTTAGATACTTGTGAAAGAGGACATTACTTAGGAGCTAATTATATTGTATTCCATGCTGGTTATGTTGGAAAGATGACTAGAGAGGAAACTTATGAAAATATTAAAACAGAATTACTAGAATTAAGAGATAAAATAAAAGAAAATAAATGGAAGGTTAAACTAGCACCAGAAACAACAGGAAAGATATCAGTGTTTGGAGATCTTGATGAAACACTTTCTCTATCAAAAGAAACTAAAACAGCTTTTTGTATTGATTTCTCACATCTAAAGGCAAGATTATTAGGTAAGATAAATTATGAAGAGGTAATAAAAAAACTAAAACACTACAAACATGTACATGCACACTTCTCAGGAATAGAATGGACTGATAAAGGAGAAAAAAGACACGTTATGACTCCCAAAAAAGAAGCAAAAGAATTATTATCCTTACTAAAAAAACATAAATTAAACATAAACATCA
>CAZAKS010000059.1:0-5634 GCA_964485975.1 Candidatus Woesearchaeota archaeon | reverse complement strand
AAACTTAACAGAGGGTAAAATTTCAGAAATCTTTTCTTTCAATCTACTGCCTGTTGCAATATAAAGATTATCACCAAATAAACCTCCCAATCTATCAACAGTCTCTTGGATCATAGGCTTATCTGTATTCAAAGCCAAACATTGTTTAGGTCTATTTCTTGTACTCTCGGGCCAGAATCTTGTTCCAGACCCACCAGCCATTATTACTGCATATTCCATTTTTTCACCTCAATAACCATTAGGAATACTACACATTTTTCTGTAATATTCAATTGTTGATTTTAATCCCTCTGATAAAGGAACACTCGGAGCCCAACTTAATTTCTCCTGAGCAAGAGTTATATCTGGTCTTCTTTTAACAGGATCATCTTTAGGTAATTCCCTATAAACAATTTGAGAACTAGATCCAGTCATCTCAATAATCTTCTTAGCTAACTCTAATATAGTAAACTCACCAGGATTTCCTAAATTTATTGGACCAATATAATCTTGATTCATTGTTCTTACCATTCCCTCAATTAAATCAGAAACATAACAAAAACTTCTTGTCTGAGAACCATCACCATAAATAGTAATATCTTTATTTCCCAAAGCTTGAATAATAAAATTACTTACAACTCTTCCATCTTGTAAGGCCATTCTTGGTCCATAAGTATTAAAGATTCTAATTATTCTAATGTCCACCTTATTCTGTCTATGATAATCCATCATCATAGTTTCAGCAGCCCTCTTCCCTTCATCATAACAACTTCTAACACCAATAGGATTAACTCTTCCCCAATAACTTTCTTTTTGAGGATGTTCCAAAGGATCACCATAAACTTCAGAAGTAGAAGCTTGTAATAATCGAGCATTTAATCTCTTAGCCAACCCGAGCATATTATGCATTCCAAGAACACAAGTCTTTATTGTTTTAATAGCATTATATTGATAATGAATAGGTGAAGCTGGACAGGCCAAATTATAAATCTGATCACATTCCACATAGTAAGGCATAGTAATATCATGTCTAACCAATTCAAAATTCTTATGATCTATCAAATGGACAATATTGTTCCTACTTCCAGTAAAAAAATTATCCAAACAAATGACATGTTCACCCTTATTTAATAAATATTCACATAAATGGGAACCCAAAAAACCAGCTCCCCCTGTAACAAGAATTGATTTCATAAAAACAAACAATATATTATCGACTTTTAAATTTAATGTAACTATAATTAGTAAAATTATATGTTTAAAAGAGCCGAAACCTTTATAAACACCCTACATTTTCTAACCCCTATAATACTCTTAATTAAAGAGGAGGAATAGAAATGGCAAAAGAAAAACCACATGTTAACATTGTATTCGTAGGACACGTTGATCACGGTAAATCAACTACAGTAGGTAGACTGTTCTATGATTCTGGTGTAATTGATGACCAAACTATGAGAAAATTAAAAGAAAAAGCAGCTGAACTAGGAAAAGCTGGATTCGAATTCGCATTCGTTATGGATAACCTAAAAGAAGAAAGAGAAAGAGGGGTTACCATCGATTTAATGCACAAAAAACTTTTAACAGACAAGTTTGAATACACAATCATTGATGCACCTGGACACAAAGACTTTATCAAAAATATGATCACTGGTGCTTCACAAGCAGATATTGCAGTTTTAGTTGTTGCTGGTACAGAAGGTATCATGGAACAAACAAGAGAGCACGTATTCTTGTGTAGAACAATGAATGTTAAGCAAATTGCAGTTGCTGTAAACAAAATGGATGCAGTTAACTATGATGAAGCTAAATATAATGCTGTTAAAGATGAAGTTTCAAAATTATTGCAACAAGTTGGATATAATCCAGCAGATACCCCTTTCATCCCAGTTAGTGCTTTGAAAGGAGACAATGTTGCTAAGAAATCAGAAAATATGGCTTGGTACACAGGTCCAACAATCAGAGAACAGTTAGATAAGTTCGAAGAGCCTGAGAAACCAACAAACCTACCATTAAGACTACCTATCCAAGATGTATATAACATCACAGGTATTGGTGTAGTTCCTGTAGGAAGAGTTGAGTCAGGTGTGATGAAGATTGGAGATAAAGTTATCGTAGTACCAGCTAGAGAAGGAACTGGTGCAACTGGTGAAGTTAAAACCATAGAAATGCATCACGAACAGATTCAAAAAGCTGAACCTGGAGACAACTGTGGTTTCTCTGTAAGAGGAATTGGTAAAAAAGACATCGCAAAAGGAGATGTTCTTGGACATACAGATAATGTACCTACAATAGCAACAGAGTTCACAGCACAAATTGTTGTTTTGAACCATCCAACTGTTGTAACATCAGGATACACACCAGTATTCCACATCCACACAGCTCAAGTAGCTTGTCAATTCATGGCAATTGAGAAAAAATTAAACCCAGCTACTGGAGAAACTATGGAAGAAAATCCAGACTTCATCAAAAATGGAGACGCAGCTATTGTTAAGTTGAAACCAACAAAACCATTGGTTATCGAAAAACAATCAGAAATCCCTCAGCTATCAAGTTTTGCTATCAGGGATGCTGGTCAAACAGTTGCGGCTGGAAGGTGTATTGACCTAGTCAAAAAATAAACACCTTTTTTTTATTTTATTTAAAATGCAAAAAGCAAGAATAAAGTTATCGAGTAACGATATCAACAAATTAAATGAAATCAGTTCTTCTATTCAGGATATCGTTGAAAAAACTAAAGTTACAATGTCAGGACCTATTCCACTTCCTACTAAAAAATTAAAACTTACAACTAGAAAATCACCAGATGGTGAGGGAAAAGCCTCATTTGACAATTTTGAAATGAGAATTCATAAAAGATTAATCGATCTTGGAGTTGATGAAAGGGCTCTAAGATTAGTTATGAGAGTCCCAATCCCTGAAAGTGTTAATATCTCAATTGAACTTCTAGATTAAAATGCTTGAAACCTTACTCCTTAAAAGACTATTTTATGCAGATAAAAAATATAGATTAATTCAACAAATACAAACAAGTTCTTACAGAGATAATTACAAAACAATTAATGAAATAAGAGTAGTAATAGGCAAAGAACTTCTATTGAATTTTAGACTACAAGAAGAAGTAAAAAAATTAGGTAAATTATTCCCAGAAAAAATTAACAACTCCTGTATAAGTCCATTAAGAGAAAATCTCAAAAAAATGAGAAAAACCTTGAATAGAGAGAACAAAACAATATCAAAAATTAACCATTTCAATATGATTGCCTCCAAAATAGAATCAATTTTATACAGAGATACAAACTTCTTTGAACAACAATTAAAACTATTTAGATCCTACTATGATGAAGAAATAAAGATCAATAATGATTTCAAAAAGCTAATCAAAAAAACTGCATTTCCAAAAGATCTTACAAAGAAAAAGAATGGCTTTCTAGAAGCATACGAAGCAATGGCTCTTGCTAATAGAGAAATAAGAGAGCTTGCAAATGCAATAGGAAATACAAAATTAGTACAAAAAAGAGGAAAGCACCTTTTAATTTTATTAAACAAAATAAAAAAATCAGAATTTCACGAATTTATCCAACAAGATGTTGATTATGTTATTACAAAAGTAAAAGAAGTTGTGGATAACCCTAATGAAAATAAGTTAAAGATAACTCTATTCGGAATATACTTAGTAGCACCCACTACTTTTGAAATTACTTTTATTATCATGCTAACAAGATATGCAGGAAAAATGACCATTTCTAAAACAAAAAAATTAGCTAAAAAAATAAAAAAACCTAAAGCCTCTTAAAATGGATGAATTAGAAGAAACAATAAGGGACATGATTAGTGAAACTAGATCAGAAACATCTACTCTCAGTTTTGAAGCATATGATATTATCGAATCAGAATCTACAGATGAAACAGAAATAGAAAGTGTTCTTGATGGATTACTTGAAGCAATGCTCCTAGATACTGACGCTGCTGATCCATTTAAAGACTTAGTTGACTATTATTTTACCTTAAATTCAGAAGCTGCTGATGATTATTCAGAAATTTACGAAACAACCTATGCTGAAGATTAAAGCTTCCTAGCCAAAGTAGAAGGCCCTCTCCTTCCAACAGGTGCAACATCCTCAACAACAAAACCAGCTTTTCTAAGATTATCTCTAACAGCCTTAGCACAAGAATAAGTAACTAACCTACCTCCTTTTGCTAACTTAGAATATTCCTTTCTAAAAAACTCTTCAGTCCACAACTCTGGATTCTTTCTAGGTGAAAAAGGATCATGAAAAATAACATCAACTTCCTCCACTTGGTCAATAGTTTCTAAAGCATCTCCAACAATTAACTTTATAGAACAACTATTCTCATAAAAACCAGTACTTGCCACTCTTTTTATAAATTCAAAACCTTCAATATCTAAATTCTGCAACTCATCTAACACTTTTCTATCTTTTTCCAAAGCAATTATCTTCAAATTCTTAACATTCTTAACAGCAATAAAAGTATTATAACCTAAACCAAAACAAACATCTAATACTCTTTCTCCTTCTTTCAAAGAACTAGCAAGAACAAACTTCTTCAAAGCTTCATCAAAAGCACCACTAACTGAATGAAAAGTCTCTTCATAATCCTCAGAATAAAAAGTATCACTATTATCTTTTGTTTTTACTAATCGCATCTTCAACCACTTTCAATAATTTTTTCACATTATCATGAGTTGTATCTAAAATTATAACTTTGTGTCTTAACTCAATAGCCTCATTCAAACAGATATCAAATATCTCAGCATCCATATTCTCTCTAACTTTCTTAGGTTTATATTTTCTATATTCCAATCTCTTCTTCAACATCCTTAAATCACATTTTGTAACAAAAACTATATCAACATACTTTTTAGGAATATAATGGGCCATATGTGAATCAATAACCAAATTCTTACTTTTTTTAATCATATCAACAAGAATTTTACTCAATTTTTTCTCATTTACAACAAAAGTATCTCTAGCAGTATCATACTTCTCTATCAACTCATTATCGTCGATAACTTTGTTTACATCTACATGCTTCCATCTCTTCTTTTTAGCAAATTCTTTGGAAACAGTAGTCTTTCCAGTTCCGGGAGTACCACTAAACACAACTATCATCAATAAAATTATTATTATACTCTTTAAAAATATTACCAAAACCTTTAAATAATAAATTAAGTACTATATTAGCATGTTAACCAGAGACAGATTATTATCTATTTTAATCGCACTAACTGCAGTATTCCTCTTACAACAAGGAATTACTGGATTCTACTTAATGGATTTTCAACAAAATACCTGTTTAAGTGACTCTGACTGTGCAGAAACATGTTGTCCAGTCTATGGTGAAGAATATGGTATATGTGATCTAGAAAGTAACTGTGGTGGCGTCTATGATGCAACAAAAGAAGTATCATCTCACCAATCTTCAATGAGTGCAACAGAACTTAAATCCTATGTTAGAGAGGTATCTTTCCAACAAAACTATATTGCTATTTCATTAGGTATTATCTTAGCTGCAATAGTTTTATTAGTTGCTTATCATGAAAGAAAACCTAAGAAACGAAAGTCCCGGTAAATTTATTATTCTTTAAACATTTTTCAAGATTTCTCATACCAGTAAGAATAGCTACTTTGATGT
>CAZAKS010000058.1:0-5828 GCA_964485975.1 Candidatus Woesearchaeota archaeon | reverse complement strand
CTTGAATCCTCCAAATCATCCTAACTCCCTTGTCTCCTCTTTGTACATTATTGGGTTTTAGGGTTCCAAATCTAGGCAATGGATTAATAACTCTAGGTAACATTTCAATAAGCATAAGGTTCTTAACTGGCTTGTTAGTATTATTCTTAATATGTAATAGGATCTTAAAATCTGAGATTCCTTCACTAGTTTGTTTTAACTTGAACACTTCTTTCTTAATAATAACACCTTTTGACATCCAATACCACATCAATAGGCCAAATACAAGTATGACAATAATTGCAACAACAAGTGGCCTATAATCTACTTTAATATTCACACTATATGACTCTCCTGGCTCTAAATTAAAACTCCAGTGACTTCCAAAATCATCAGTATAGGTCGGTCTTAATGAATATCTAGCAAACCACCTTTCAAACCAACCCAATTCAAAATCATAATTCTCACCAACAACATAATTACCATTATTAATTTTTGTTACTGTAACATCCCTATAAAGGAATTTATCAATATCTTCAACAGTTTCACTAATATCTGTATTTAATTCAACAATAAAATCTATCTCTTCACTTCCTTGTAATTCATCATCATAAAACACTCTAGCACTTAATTCATAATTTCCTGGTACTGTAGTAGAATCAATAGGGAAACTATATTCCACATCTCTTTCCTGATCATCAAATAGTTGGATAGTCTCATGCTCTTCAAATAATTCACTAGAAACATACACATTAACATTACTCAATGTTTCAGGAACATTATTCTCTAATGCCAATACAACCATATAATCATTTCCTGGAGAAATAGATTCAGCATATTCTTTAACATACATACTGAGTTTTTTCTCTGGTTCCTTTGCAAAAACTTGCAAGTCGTATTCCTCTTCCTCTCCATCCATATTTAAAACAGTAGCAGTAACATAACTTTTATATCTAGTTTGTGTAATAACATCATCTTTTAATTTCATTTTTATATTAACTTCAGTAGAACCAGAACTTTCAATAGTAACAACATCCGGATCAACCATAATATATTCAAAATCAGAACTAGGCAACCCAGCATAAGGATCTCCCTTAATTTGCACTTGTAACTCTTGGTTTTGTACATTGGTAATTCTTAAGTTATACTCTCCAATCTCTCCAGGTTCAATAATAGTAGTAGAATCAACTTCACTAATAGATATAACTGAAGCACTAGCAAAACTCATCAAAACCAATACAAAAACACAAATTAACAATAATTTCTTCATAAAATTATAAATAATTATTACATTTATATAATTTACGTTACTACATTAGTAGAATGATCGATTTTTTCAAATCGGATTATATTGTCTACAAAACTCTCAACCTTGGCCTCATGGCTAACAATAACAATTTGACCAATATTGATCTCTTCCATTAATAGTCTCATTCTATCTAGCTGTTCAGAAGAGAATCCATCTGTAGGTTCATCAAGAATCAATAAATCTTTAGTTTTAATTGAGCTCATAATATTATTAATAACTTGGTTTAATGCTAATCTGTAGGCCAAAGCACCAGCAGTTTTCTCTCCACCAGAAAGATAATCATATTCTGTATCATAACCATTCTGGTATATTCGTGGACTAAACTCTTCATCTAAGGTCATCTGCAAGTTCTCATTTTCAACCAAAATACTAAACCATTTCTCAAAAAGAGAGTTAAAATCCTCATGAACCTTAAACATAACATTCTTTTCCATATTTTCCATAAGTTTAACAAAATGCCCTTCCAACCAAAACTGGACTTTATTCAAATAATCTAATTTGGCCTTACCTTCTTCCTTTTTCTTTATCTCCAAACCCAAAGATTCAATTCTTTCCCTTATCATTCGAACCTTAACTTCTAATTCCTTTTTTTCCAACCCCTTCTTCCTAAACTCTCTATCTAATTGATCAAATTCCTCTTTTAATCTATTATATGAATCACTCACAAAACTTAATTCTTCAATTTTCTTGATCATTTCATTAACTTTAGATTCAATTCCCAATAAACTCTCTCTCAACTCCAAGTTTTTATTTTTTAGTTTTAAAATTTCTTCCTCTTTCTCCTTAAACTGATCAAATTTTAGTTTCTGTAATTTGTAATCTCCCTCTTTCTTTCTTTCTTCATCTATCTTTGATTTTATTTCAAGAATTTGAGTCTCAACTTCTGTATTTTTCCCAGAAAAATTGTTAAGTGCATTTTCAATGACTTCTAACCTATTACTTTCCTCACTAATAATTCTAGATTTATGTTCTTCTCCAACTTGTTGTAAACAAGTAGGACAATTATTCAACCCAGAAACTTTATCTTTTAAGGCTGTAGCCAAACTCTTCTTTGTCTTAAAATCTTGGAGCTTATCAAGAATAAGCCTTAACTCCCTTTCCAATTCTAATCTATTATTTTCCAATTCACTAATGACTTTAACATCAAACATAATATTCATTTCTGGTTGACTTTGTTGAGAAAATTCATTAATCTTTATTTCATTATCAGTAATCTCTTTCTTTTTATGCTCAAGATTTAACTTATTTATTTCTAAATCATTCTTCAGTTTAACAAGTAACTCCTTTTTCTCTTCTAATAACTTCAATTCTTCTTTCTTCTGTTCTATTTTTTGTTCTTGTTCTTCAAAACCACTATTTAACTCTAAAACCTTGCTCTCTTCAGATCTCAGTTCTTCTTCCTTATTTAATCTCTCAACTAATTTACTATCTAAATCAGAAACAAATCCCTCTTTCAATTTTTTCCTACTTTTTATATCAGAAGTAATAACTTTACAATTTTCCTTTATTCTTTTGTACTTATCAATTCCAAAAACCTTTCTTAGTGCATCAAGCCTTTCTTCTTTAGAACCTGTTAAAATTAATTTCATCTCTTCTTGAGGAGTATAAACTGTATACCTAAAGATTAAGGCTTTATTTTTTGTTAACAAGTTTTTTGGATAATCTAATATCTCCAAAATCTTTTGTTTTAACTCTAGAGCAGTTTTCTCTTCTTTAATTCCATCTTTAATAATAAAACCAAAATCTTGAGTAACACCTGTCTTTGATCTTTTCAATCCCCTCTTAATAACATAATCTTTATCTTCAACACTAAAATGTAACTCAATACTACCTCGTTCTTCACCATTTCTTAACAAAGAAGCACCAGCTAGGTTACCTTTTTGCAAACCAAACAATGCAAAATCCACACCCAATAAAACAGAACTTTTTCCAGAACCAATATTCCCCCAAAGTAAAACACTTCCCTCTGGGAAATCAATCTCTTGAAATCGGTAACTCCTAATATTTTCTAATTTTATCTTCTTAACTTTCATAAATCAAGTACCCTCTCTACTTCAGAAATAATCCTTTTCTCAAAATCTTGTACTTTTTCCCCTTCACCTCGATCCTTATCTAACATAACCATAAGATTCTCAGTAAATCTAACCTCGTCCTCCTTAGTAAGTTCTTTTATCTTAACTTCAGATTCAATTTCCTTAACTAATTCTTTTTCAATCTCTTGAACACTACCTTCTTTCAAGTTAACTTTCACATTAGTTTTTGACTTTAACTTGGCTGTATTTTTCAAAACATGAAATGCCTCTTGAGTATATTCTAGTATTTCCTTGAATTTCAGATCAGAGGCCTTACCATTTAACTCTCCCTTAACCCTAATAGTAACAATCTTGTCTCTCAATTCCTTAGTTCTTAATCCAGAGATAATCATTTGTTTTGCTTCATCTACATCTTTTCCATTAACATCAAAAGTAAAAGAAACAACTCCTTTTAGTTTAATAGGAATATAATCTAAATTATTCTCTTCAACTAAATATAATCCTCCACAATTCCATTCTTCTAATTCTTTAAAATTATTGGGAAATAAGGCACCAGGAAAGGTTAAATATCCCTTCCCATATTCTTTCTTAAAAATATAATGTACATGACCCCCAGCATAGTAATTGAAGTTATTAGGTAATGAATTAACATCTTCTCCCTCCATACTTTCCATTCCTCTAGGTTTAAACTCATTAATTGCAGTGTGGAACATAAAAATCTTATAACCTTCTTCCAACTCTAATTCATTTTTATTAAGTAATTTATAATCACTTTTTTCTAATCCTCCCTTCTTACCCCACATCCCAGTAATCTTAACATTAGTTTTGGGATCAATAGTAAAACCTAGTCTCCCCTCATTAAAATCAACAACATTATGAATTAATTTTGCTTTCTCTAAAACCTTTAACATAGTTTTACCTGAAGGAGAATAATCATGACTCCCTGGAACCATATATACTGGAATTCTACCATCTCTTAACTTTCTCAGCTCCTTTGTAGCTTCTTTAATAAAATCAATTTGTGGCAAGGCCGTATTAAATAAATCTCCAGCAATTAAAACAAAATCTACATTTTTCTCTATACAAATATCAATTGCCTTTCTAAATGCTTGAAGATTTAATTCCCTTAAACTCTCTTCTTTCCATCCACCAATATGGCAATCAGCAAAATGTGCAAACCTCATAGAATTAAATTACAAAAAATCAACCTTAAATATATTATTGTGATGGACTAAATCTTACACAAGAATAAGTATAAGGAACACCTTGTACATCAAAAGAAGAAGAACTATAGTGATATGATAAAAATGAATCGTCATCTAATGTACAACCAAAATCTCTAGCTCTAGAACTAATTTCTGGTCTTAATGCCATAGTTTGAGGATCATATAAAACAGAGGGATTTTTTTCACATATAACACAATCTCCTTCTTTTTGAAGGCCTTGCCCACCAGCATTAACCCCACTTAATGCCTCATTATAAGCATATCTTTCTTTCATAATGGGACTTATTTCATTCTTCCAAACAGTAGAACCAATAATACTCCATATAATTGCTAAGCCCACCAAAGTTCCACCCCACCCTAATATATTTCTTTTTTGTGATCCATCCATATTTATCTCCTTTAAGCAAATCCCAGAAATATTAGGTGAGCAGCGAACCGAGCTTTCCGCACGAAAGGGCAGTACCACAACGGAACGTCGATCTATTTCACTTCTGTGTTCGGAATGGGAACAGGTGGGACCAGATCACTATGGCCGCTCAGGTCTTAAGATTTATTAGCTATTTATAAAGCTTTCTATCACTTGGTAAAACTATCTACAAAGTCCATTAACATATCTGCAGTTAGTGCATAGAGAATAAAGACTGCCCCACCAGCAAGTCCTAATTTTACAATACTTAATCCCATTTCTTTAGCAACCTGTAACCCTTGCTCTATCCTCCTATTATCCTCGATATACTCTCTTGAATAATGAGTGGGGGGTGGAACCATTGTTTTTTCAGGAAGTCTATAATCTGCTGGGGGTTTCAAAGCAGAAGAACCATAACTTGGAGCATCAACCATTTGGGATAAACCATCAACCTTTCCAGGTCTAATCATTTTCAATTCAGGGGGACGACCCAATCTACTAAGCTGAGCCATATCTCTTTCTATTTTATCTTCAATTCCAGAACCATGCCAACCCCTAGGATAAACTAGAGTGCCACAACTAAGGTAAGTTTCACCATCATAAATTAATGGACTTAAATCTTTAGATCTAGCCGCTTTCATACTCATTTTTTTATAATTTATATTTAAAAATCTATCTATTAAAACATTCATCCCTTAATCCACAAGAATCACATTTTTTATTTTCTAATTTTGGAGGTAAATCTTTACTCTCTAATAAATCATTGACTTTATCTCGCAATTCAAGAATTTCATCTTTAAGAAATGGATTCATAACCACTCTAATTCTATCTTTTTCTTTATAATCTACATAACCATAATTAATTTCTTTACCAT
>CAZAKS010000057.1:4654-5833 GCA_964485975.1 Candidatus Woesearchaeota archaeon | reverse complement strand
AAAAAAACAGACCTAGAAGAAATTGGTTGTAACCAAAAAGCTGCTGATGCATGTCCTGTAGGAATAATCATAATTGAAGAAGTTGAATCAGAATGAAAATAACAAAAGATATGACAATTGGAGAGGTAGTAAAAACCTATCCTCAAACAATGAATGTCTTCATGAAATTCCAAATGATGTGTTTTGGTTGTGGAATGGCTCAAATGGAAACATTAGAGCAAGGTTGCACTGCACACGGAATTGATGTAGATAAGTTTCTTGAAGAATTAAATAAAGCAGTTGAAGAAGAATCAGAGTAATCTTTCTAAACCATCCTTGGCAGTTAATATTATTCCAGTAATAGATAGACCTAAACCTGCAACTTCTATAGGTAAAATAAATGCAGCTGCAAGATTTGCAGGAGTATATCTAATAGTTTGTGCAAATCCATAAGCTGTTGCCATATATACTGGAAGTAGATAGTAATCAGTTAGTTCCATTTCCAGCAAGTCCTTGTAACATCTCCAACACTTCGTTCTTAGCTCCACCCTCTTGGATTAGGTATCCCTTTTCCATTAAAGCACCAACACCCTTTCTTGCTCTTCTGATGTTATCATAAGGGTTGTCTCCTCCAAAGAACAAAGTTCTATCTCCAGTACTCAAATAAGGAGATAATCCTAAGTCAATAGGTATACCTACATCTCCACCCAATCTATCACTTAACTCATGCTCTTTTCTCTCTCTCCAACTATTCAATCTTTCTCTTATTAAGCTAAGTTCCTCGTCTTCAACTTCAAGATCTTTAGTCATATTAACTGAAACTTCAGAGTGTGGACACTGCAATGCAATTTGGGGTCTATCAATAACAACATACCAATCAACTTTTTGGCCTTGAATCTCTGTTTCCCCACTCATTTCAAGTCTATCTTGTCCTACAAATTCTGTTTCAAAACCAAAAGAACCATAAGCAGCAATAGCTCTACTTACAGCACCATCAGTTATCCATGGTTGAGGATATTCTCTTGTTGCCATTTTCAAGGTTTTGGTGCAAGAACTCTCACATATCCTTGTCCCATTTTTAGCTCAGCCCCATAGTCAACAGTTCTTTCAAAGTTGTGAGCAGGTAACCGATCTATTTTGGTTCCATTCAAACTTCCCAAGTCTCTTACAGTAAGTCTACACAAACCACTATCATAGGCC
>CAZAKS010000057.1:0-4637 GCA_964485975.1 Candidatus Woesearchaeota archaeon | reverse complement strand
AATCTTGCATGGATCGCAGACATTTCAGGATCATTTATTTGAATATCTGCTCCTGGTTCTCTGCCAAATACAATTCCTTCTTCAGTAACTGGCACATACAAACCACCCTCACTCAATTGATACATTCCATCTTCAGAGGGAGCCATAACTTTTGTTCCTAAAGGATATAAAAATTCCAAATTCACTCCTTTATCAGTAGCTCTTTCAGGGGCATTACCTACAATAAAAATCTCAACATCTGGATATGCTCCAAATTCTTCACCTAAAACTCTATCAAGTAAGTCTCCTCCGCCAAGTATAAATTGTCTTCTTCTCATTTTTACCCCCTATAGGACAGTGTCAATACACTTCTTCCACTTGTTCCAACAGCCAGTCTTGAATAACTACCAACTCTTAGTGGTTTACCCGTTACAAATCTACCATTCAAAGTTGTACCATTAGTACTGTCTAAGTCTTGGATACTCAAAACATTGCCATCATAAGTCAACTTTGCATGTAATCTAGAAACTAGTCCATCTTCTGGTAATTGAATATCTGCTTCAGAACTTCTTCCAATAACAACTCCTCTCTTACCTACTGGAACAGTTACTTCATCTGCAGCTACAACAACAGCACCAAGATCTCCTATAACAAGTGGATAAGTATGTCTTATTTTAACATCCAAAACCTTAGGTTTTCTTGGACTAATGTTTGCAACAACAGGATATGCTCTAGGTCCTGCTACTCGATCTGCAATTGTTCTTGCTTCTGCCCTATCATATGGAACTAAAGCCTCACCAACTCTGTCATCCATAACAGTAACATTCTCGTCTTGACCACCTCTTCTTAAACCATTCTACCATTTTTTTCTCCTAATATTCTGTAGGTGTTGCATTATAGGGAAGACTATCACCAGATCTCAATGCATCATAGATATCTCTAGCACTTTCATAACCAGTAACTGCCTTAAGCCAAGGAACAACTGTTCTTCTAGCATGTGTAGAACGACCTACTGGACAACATTTTGGATGCCCTTCCATTAATGCAATGATATTCTTATTTGTTCCAGATCTAATTGAAATACCTGGAATACTTTCTAGTGTCTTAGTGACTTGTGAAAGTCTTAACCCATCTCTTGTTTTACCTACCATACTTACTAATAATCGGAAGTTTTAAATAAGAAGTTTGTATATACATATATATGGAGATATATACATGAAAAGAAAGCTAGTAAAACAAGGCCCACAAACTTTGGTAGTAAGTATGCCCTCTCAATGGATAAAAAAGAATAAACTAGAGAAGGGAAATGAAGTAGAAATAGCAGAAATCTCCAATAATCTAGTTATTTCAGGTAAGGAAATAGTAGAACCTAAAACCAGAGAACCCTATGTTCTAAACATTGATGATAAAGAAGATTACCTAACAAAGAGATATCTAACAATGTTATACAGGTTGGGATATGAAGAGATAATTCTAACTTTCAACAAATCAAAAATAAAGAAATTAAAAACACAGGAATCAGTTCCTTTAGAGAAATATATCTCAAACTTAACTAATCGATTCATAGGTATGGAAATCATAAGTTCAGAAAAAAACAAAATAATTCTAAAATGCTTCACAACAATAAGTTCTGAGGAATTAAAATCACTACAAAGGAGAATATTCTTATTAATGCTTGAATTTATGAACAATCTTCTAAACAAAAATTACAACAGCAATAGAGCTCATGACAGCATTGCAAAGTTCATCAATTACTTCTTCAGAATACTCAACGCCTCACCTGAAGCCTCCCTGGAAGATAAAGAATTCCTTTATGGATTCTTTTCTGTCCAGGACAAACTAGCAGATTTCCTAAGACATATACATTTTGAAATAAAAAGAGCAAAGAGATTATCCAAATCAACACAAACTCTACTAAAGGAGATATTCTCATTATATGATGATTTATACCATCTTTACTATAAATTCAAAGATGAAAAGAGTAAAGAAATAGTTATAAAAAGATACGAACTTGTAAGAAAAGTACACAAAGCAAGATTAACTGTACCAGAAGCAAAAATAATATATGATGCTGATTTTATACTCTTAATGATAAATGATTTCTATGAATGTTTAATAGGAAGAAATTTATCTATAAACTCCAACTAACCAATCTATTTTTTCAATATAATTACGATTAGCTTCTAGTTCATTAGGCCCAATTTTACCCCTCAATACATTATGAGATAATAACCTTGTACAATCAATAACTCCAGCAAGTAAGCCCCTATTTGTTTCTTCTTTGACTTTTGCACTATCAACTCTATATCTCAATTCAGCAGGCAATATTCTAACTTCATCTTCCAAAGCACACCTCACCCAATCAGAAATATCTCCCTCTCTACCTTTTGCTTGTAAATCCAGCATTGTTCTTGCATAATCATGATACTTCAAATCCAATTTAGCTCTTTCCCAATCAAGTAAATTCAATACAATCCAATTCTCATCCTTTGGATCCATATGTGCAAAATAAATATTTCGTGGATCTTTTCTTAGACCTTCAAATATTCCAACAACTTGAGGATATAACTTTCTTAGATAATGACTAGTAATTGCACCAAATGGATTACGTTCTCCAGCTCTCAAAGCAGCCACTTGTGTTGACCTTAAAATTTCATCAATATTTCCATAATCTTTTCTACCTAAATCAATTCCATGTTTGCCCAACAATTCTTTAATTTGTGGTGAGTGCCCATGCAATCTTCCTAAGAATTTCATCCTCTCTTCAATAAGTAAACTAGGATCAAGAACAGTAGGTTTAGAAACTCTTGTAACTAAAAAAGAATAACCTCCTAAATTAATTGGATCTTCATGAACTAAAGGAGTATGCCTTCCAATTTCTCTTAAACTATCAACTTGATGAAACATATCTAAAATTCCAGCTTCTCTATTAACATCCTCTTCTTTTGCATATTTAATACAAATCAAGTAACCATCTTCATCCTCAGCTAAAAAAACATCATTACTAGAAATTCTTGCCATAGGCCTTATATTTTTTAAATCTGGAAAATGTGCTTCTAACCTCATAGCAAGAATCTGATCAACTCCCTTTCTAACTAATCTCTGTACTTGTCTATTGCCTACAACACCTGCCCCTGCAGAAGAAACTCTTGGTCCAGGCAAAGGATCACCTTCACTAGTAGGTATTTCCATCTCTCTTAGTGTTTCATCCATAACTGGATTAGCACCGGGTCTAGCTAAATATCGACCAGCTACCTGTCTTGCCCTTCTACCCAATCTACCCAAACTCCCACCACCTGTAGGAGTATTCGGAGCTCCACCTATAACTGTCCTTGTTCTATCTGGACCTTCACCAGTAGTAGTATGCTCGTCAGGATATTTCCTTCTACGCCTTTTTACCATACATTATATTACCTCAGAAATGCTATATAAACCTTTCGATTCTGTCATCATTATAAAGTAGTTATTATATTTAATTATTAAATAATTTCTTTATATTAAAAGAATACCTAGAATTTTCCATAATTACCTCTCTTTTACTATCTTCATAAACTAAAGTTATTCTTTTAACCTTAATTTTAGCATCAGTTGTATAGATGATATCCATATGAACAGCATTTAATGGATCTTTGAAATCTGCAACATCAACAGATCCCCCCATATATCTATTATAACCATAAGCCCAATGCATTCCTTCTATTTTTTCATCTTGAAGAATATTATTAATAAAAGTTGCTTTGTCATTACAACCAAGACCTAACTCAGCAATATTACCTCTAACTGGATCTTCCTTAAAATATGCTTGCATCTCTCTAGATTTAGGAGAATCAGTAATTACATCAACAATTCTATTTTCTTGAACTTCATAAACAACAAGATGTTTATCATAATAAACTGGTAAAAAACCAATAGTCTTACTTCCTTGTTTATCATTTGGAGTTATATAGGCCTCTCCTGAAGGTAGATTAATTCCTTGTCCGGGTTCTTGACAAACTCCATCATCTGCATGAGCTTTATATCCTCGTAAATCAAAGTAGATTTCATGACCAGTAGAAAAGGTAACTATTGCTGCTTTGGCATCTGATAGTTTTTCAGATAATATTTTGGCCTTCTTAGCAACAAGTTTGTAATCAGCCCCAAAAGCACTCATCTCCATATTAGCTCCAGGTAAAGTAGCTGATCTAAACTTTTGTTTTTTCAATCTAGAATGAATTGGACCAGTTGAAGAAAATTTAGTAATAGCAATAACAACATCTTTTTTTCCAAAAGAATCTAATTTATTTGTAAGATCTATATTTTCTTTATTTTGTAAACCCTCTTCTGGTAAAGGTCCAGAATGTGCATTTGTAGGTTCATAATAAATAATTGGCTCAACACTAAATCCTATTTTTTTTGATAGTTTTTCTAATGCTTTATGCCACTGCTTTACCATATCCTTTCTTTCCAAATATTCTGCAGTAAAATCTGCTTCTTTTGATGGAAAATCATTCAAAAGAATAAAATTTTCCCCCTTTACAGGAGCAAATACATCAATTAGCAGCTTTTCAATATCAAACATATATTCTATTATGTTTTACAATTATATAAAGATTTATGAAATATGAGGCTTTGCCCGATAACTCCATGAAAAGTTAGACATTTCGGGCAACTATCTGACT